>NZ_CP050192.1:1619398-1807726 GCF_011694515.1 Mycobacterium sp. DL592
CATCACACAGCGCCCCCGGCAGGAATCGAACCTGCGACCTAGGGATTAGAAGGCCCTTGCTCTATCCGACTGAGCTACGGAGGCAGCGCGTGCACCGATTCTAGTCGGCGCGGTTTGCTCGGCAGGGCGCCCACAGGTGTTTGCGCCTTCAAATCCGGCTGAGCCGAATTCAGTCCGCGGCGAACCTGGCCTGCAATCTGTCCAGGAATCCCTGGACCTCGGCCCGCTTGGCCTTGAGCCGCAGCACCGGCTCCGGCGTGCGCACATTGCCCCAGCCGGCATCGACGCGCTCGGCCCAGCGCGTCTGCGCGATGTCGATGAGGTGATCTAACTCGGCAATCTCCACGCGCATGAGCTCGGCAAACACCCTCGCCTGGGCGGCATCGTTGGGGTGCGACGGCGGCGCCACCGCGACCAGTCTGCGCGGGGTCGGCACTGCGGGTGCAACGCGGCCTGCCGCGGCAGGACTCCAATCGTGAAGAAGCATCCACATAGCGTGGCCCTGTCTACTTCTTGTTTCCTGACAACGGAGTTGCCCGACACCAGCCGTCTACGAACTATTCACTTTGCTGGAAGGCCGAGCTACCTCCCGCCGTGTCGAAAGTGCAGGCTTGTGGCCTGCGGGAACGCGGCAAGCCCCTCGGCCCGTGGATGAAATGTCGTTGAGTGCGCTGGCAATTCGCTATGGTGTGACGGGCGGCACACGCGAATCCCGCGTGCAGCCGCCCAAACTGGGCAAACGCCTTAGGTTGGCTAAGTGTCAAGGGAGTCCGAACCCCGATGAGCAACCCGATCGAGCAGGTGGCCTCGCAGTGCACGCGGGCCTACCACACCGGCTCGTTGCTGCTCCGTGGCTCACCGGCCGCTGCCGGCTGGGTGCTGGGCTGGATTGCCGCCGAATTCGCCCCGCACGTGCTCACCGGGCACGCGCTCTCGGCGATTCCGTCGCCGCTCGAGAAAGTCGCAGCCGCACTGGCCGTCCAGCGCGCCGACACCGTGCTGGAGACCGCTCTGCGCGAGACCTTCGGCGACGCCTACGCCGATGCGGTGCACCACCCGCTCGAGCCGTACTCCGCGCGTCGGCCCAACCTGGCCGCCGTCCTCGAGGCGATGCGGCATCGGCGCCTCTACGCCGAGAAGACACTCAACATCTCCTACGGCCCGGGCGGGCGTAACCACTTACTCGACGTGTGGCGTCGTCCCGACCTTCCCGAGGGTGGCCGGGCGCCGGTCCTGATCCACGTTCCCGGCGGCGGATGGTCCATTAACGACAAGCGCGGCCAGGGCTACCCGTTGATGACCAGGATGGCCCAGCTCGGCTGGATCTGCGTGTCGATCAACTACAGCAGAAGCCCTCGCAACGCCTGGCCCGCCCACATCGTCGACGTCAAGCGCGCCATCGCCTGGGTGCGTGCCAACATCGCCGACTACGGCGGCGATCCCGACTTCATCGCCATCACCGGCGGGTCAGCCGGCGGCCACCTGAGCTCCCTGGCGGCGCTGAGCGCGGGCGACCCGAGTCTGCAGCCCGGGTTCGAAGACGCCGACACCAGCGTGCAGGCCGCCGCGCCCTACTACGGCGTCTACGACCTCACCACTGTCGAGAACATGCATGGCCTGATGATGCCGCTGCTGGAGCACGTCGTCATGCAGCAGCGTCTCGCCGACGATCCCCAGCTGTTCCGCGACGCCTCCCCGATGTACCGCGCCCACCGCGACGCGCCACCGTTTTTCGTCCTGCACGGTGAGAACGACGCTGTCGTCCCCAACTCGCAAGCCAGAGCCTTCTGTAGCGCGCTGCGCGACGCCGGTGCCCGATCGGTGGCCTACGCCGAACTGCCCAACGCCCACCACGCCTTCGACACCATCGCCACCCTGCGCTGCCAGCTCGCCAGCGAAGCCGTCGCCGCGTTCCTTGGCATCGTCTACGGCCGACATCTCAACGCCCGCAAGCGCACTCGGAGGGTGGCTGTGAGCACGGCTAGCTGACCGCTCCGCTACGCGGATCAAGAAACAGCGGTGGCCGCACCGGCCCACTGAAGTCGAACAACGCGGTCAACGACCCGGCCCGGGCGTCCAACGAATCGTCACCGATTCGGCCCGTCGACCAGTTGTCCTCGATGAACCGCAGGATCGACGTCTGGTCGGTCACGGTGTGATCGACGAAGTTCGCTTTCGTGTAGGGCGAGACCACCAGCAGCGGCAGGCGCGGGCCGTAGCCGCAGCGCCCCTGGTAGACGATCGGCGGTGCCGTCGCGGAGGTGCAGGATCCGGGCCCGGTGAGCGCGTCGGCCTTGGTGGTCGACGCCGATACGACAGGGGAGGGCTTGTGGTCATACCAGCCGTCGGAGTCGTCGTAGGCCAGCACGATCGCCGTGTCCTTCCAGTCCGGAAGGCGTTCGAGACGGTTGATCGTCTCGACGAGGAACTGTTGCTCGTCGAGGGGATCGGAATACTGGGCGTGGCCATCCTGGTAACCCGGCGCCTTCAGAAA
Source organism: Mycobacterium sp. DL592 (assembly GCF_011694515.1). Classification (NCBI taxonomy): domain Bacteria; kingdom Bacillati; phylum Actinomycetota; class Actinomycetes; order Mycobacteriales; family Mycobacteriaceae; genus Mycobacterium; species Mycobacterium sp. DL592. Next base: position 1,621,893 of record NZ_CP050192.1, read on the forward strand.
GCTCACCGCCGGGAGGTGGCCGGCGTCGGCAGCTGTCCAGAAGTCCGAGAGGTCGTACTGGTGGTTGGCCTGGTCGGTGCGCCCGATGCCGTCGGCCGACCCTGGTGGCAGATGGTGCGGGTTGGCCGTCGACGAGTAGTACTGGAACGGTTCGTGGTGGGGGATGTAGTCGCTCTTGGTGCCGAACGGCTTCGGGCCGGACGCGCCCGTTCCTCCGAGCGCAGTCCCGACGTTGTGTTGGGCGCCGCACACCGCGGTGCCGTCCGGCTTGGTTGCCGTCGGCCGGAAGCCGCCCTGGAAGTAGCCCCACGTGACGTTCTTGGCGTTGAGCAGGTCACCGATGTTCTTGTTGGTGCTGCTCAACTGGACCTGGTCGCGGCTCGAGCAGTCGTCACCGAACGGCTGGGAGTCGCCGATGAGGGCGTTCTCGATCACCTGGTCGGCGGGGAACGGCTTCCCGCCGGGCATGAATTCCTTTGTGACGCCATGAGTTTGGCCTGACACCAGATTGATGTGTCCGGGAGTCGACGGGCCGAAAGTGGAGTTGTAGGAATTGTCACTCATGGCGAAGTGCTGCGCGTAGTTCCACAACGCGGTCACGGTGTTGCCGTCGTAGTAGTCCATCACCATGCCGGGAGCCGAGTAGATCGGCGGCTTGCAGTTGGCGATCTCGGTGTGTTCGACGAACTTGTTCATCGCGCCGCCGTTGAAGGCCAGTTGTTCGGGGGTGTAGTCGTGGTCCTGATCGCAGGTGACGATCTGATCCGGGCCGCCGAGGCGCACCGGCTGGTGGCTGTTCGGGTTCCGGGTCAGCAGTTCGGGTGTCAGCCCGTCGACGGCGGGAGTGTCGGGGCGGGCGTTGAACGGCTGCCCATCGGTGTTCGCGGCATGCGGGTAGGTGCCGAAGTAGTGGTCGAACGAGACGTTCTCGCCGAAGATCACCACGAGGTGGTGGATCGGTGTGGCCGTGCTGGCCGTGCCGGACATGGTCGGCTTGTCAGCACAGGAGGAGGCCGCCAGGACCAGGGTCGACACGGCCATGACCGCGGCTGCGCGGGAGGTGAGCTGCCACATCCGTCAAGCTTGGGGTACGGGGTTGTCGCGTTCGTGAACGGGGGGTATCCGGTGCGCTAGTTGGCGGTGGGTTCCATCGGGCCGTCGCTGCTGGCCGGCACCAACAGGCGATGGCCATTGGAGTCGCTGATTGCCGCGCCCGACTGGATCTCCATCGCCTTCTCCGTGTACACCCGGTAGCCGTAGTCGGGCCGATACCCGTGCACCTCAGGGGTGTCGAGGTCGCGGATGAAGGCCAGGATCTGCGGGCTGAACAGCTGGCCGGGAACCAGTACCGGAAATCCGGGCGGGTAGGGCGTGACGAACGTCGCCGACACCACCTGCCGGCCGGCGGCCAGTCGTTGGTCGATCTCGGTGTCAGACAGATACTCACAGTTGGCGTCGTTGTAGGACAGGTAGAAGGCCGTCCGCACGTCGCCTTCAGGGGTGGTGTCGCCGTCGCGAAACGCGGGGTGGAATCCGCTGAAGTTGGGCAGCGGGATCGACTGCCGCGTCAGCCGGTGCACCCGGCGTTCGAACCAGCCCCGCTCGCTGAGGCTCATCTCCGACACCCGCTCGTCGAGCTCGGTGGCGATCTTGACCAGCACCTCGACCAGGAACGCCACCGAGCTGCGCGTCGTGCCGATATTGGTCATGAACAGCACCGTGTTGCGCGACGTCTTGTTGATCTGGACACCGTGACGATCCATCAACTGCTGGCGCTTGAACTGATCACCGTCGTAGCCGGTGTTGCCGATGGACAACGTGATTCGTGACGGATCGAGCACGAACTCGTCAGCTTCCCAGGCCGACATCATGTTTCGCAGGCCCGAGCGCAACGGCTGCGAGATCCGCGACGGCCGGAATTCCTCCGGGATCAGATCAGAGGTGCGTAGGCACGAGAAGTACTTGCGCAGCAGCGGATGATTGTCGATCGCGTCGCGCAGCTGCATCGCATTCTCGATCTGACGGGCCACCAGCTCGACCCCTTCGAGCGCCACCTGGCGGCGGCCCAAGTCCAGTGACGCCAAGATCTGGTAGTTCGGCGACGTCGAGGTATGAGCCATGTACGCCTCGTGGAACGATTCGGCGACCTTCTGTTCGAAGTCCTGATCGAAGACGTGGATCATCGAACCCTGCCGCAACGCAGTCAACGTCTTGTGGGTCGACTGAGTCGCGTACACCCGGACCCGGGCACGGGCCGGATCCGGGTTCAACCGCGTATCGAGCAGCTCGTCGTCCGACATGGTCGCCTGGGCTTCCAGCGTCGACTCGTAATGCGTGATGTAGGACGGGTCGAGCAGCTTCGCCCGCAGCGCCTTCGCCGCCGCCATCGCGGTGCGGGTGCGGTAGACGGAGTGGAACCGCGCGAACGCGAACCACGCCTCGTCCCAGAGGAAGACGAGGTCGGGTTTGATCGCCAGGCATTCCTCCATGACCCGGGTGACGTCATAGACGATGCCGTCGAACGTGCAGTTGGTCAGCGAGATCATCTTGACCCGGTCGAGCTTGCCTGCCGCCCGCAGCGCCAACAGCTTGGACTTGATCTCGCGCAACGGCACCGCGCCGTACATCGAGTATTCGGGCAACGGGTATGCCTCGAGGTAGATCACCTGCGCGCCGGCCAGCATCATCCCGTAGTGGTGTGACTGATGGCAGTTCCGGTCGAGCAATACGATGTCGCCCGGCGCTACCAGCGCCTGCGTTACGACCTTGTTGGCAGTCGACGTTCCGTTGGTGACGAAGTAGCTGCGGCGCGATCCGTAGGCCTGCGATGCCAGTTCCTGCGCCTCACGCAGCGGGCCGGTGGGGTCGAGCAGCGAGTCCAGGCCACCACAGGTGGCCGACGTCTCGGCCATGAAGACCTCGAGGCCGTAGAAGCCGACCATGTCTTTGATCCAGTGCGAGGTGACGATCGACTTGCCCTGCGAGATCGGCAGCGCGTGGAACACCCCGGTCGGCCGGTGGCTGTACTCCTTGAGCGCGCTGAAGAACGGTGTGCGATAACGGGAAGCGACTCCGTGCAGGATCGACAGGTGCAGCTCGAGCATGCCTTCCCGGGCGTGGAACACCCGCCGGAACTGCTGGCCGAGGCGTCCGGCGATGTCCTCGACCTCGATCTCGGTCATCAGATAGAGGTCGAGTTCGGGCCGCAGTTCGCTCAGCGAGGTGGCCAGGATCTGGGCGCGGTCGTCGGGGGACTGGTGATCGGCGAGGTCGTCGGTGAGTTCGGTATCGACGAACTCCGCCAGGGTGGACAGGTCCCGGGTGGACTGATGCGAGAACCGCCGCCGGATCACGACCGCCTGCAGGTTGACGTTCAGGCGTGCGGCGATCAGTGCTTCGTCGCCGCTGCCTACGATCACCAACTCGTAGATGAACTCGTCGTCGGGACGCCGCCAGCTGCGAACCTCTTTGCGCAGCGCGCGCTCCTGCGCCTCGGTCATCTTCTCCACGACCAGGACTTCGAAGTACGGCTGTTCCCGGCGGTTCGCCGGCTGAGTCTCCAGCTGGCGGGGATCAGTGGGAAACAGGTCCTGACCGTCGACGCTGTGATCGTGCCCCGACCGGTAGGACTCGGTGGTCAGTGCCCGGTTGATGTGAGTGACGATGCTGGCGAACTTGTCGTAACTGCCACCGGTGAACAGCCGTTGCACTCTGGCGAACTGTGGTGAGCCGGGGAACGCCCAGTAGGGCTCCAGCGGGGTCAGATCGGCCAGCAGGTCCCGGCAGATGCCGACGTACTTCTCCTTCAGCGCCCCGGTTGTCGTGGTTCGGGTGAGCCGGTCGGCAGCCTCCTCCAGCCGACACCAGGTATCGGCTCTCAACTGCCCGACACTGTTGTACGCGCGCGAGATATCCACCATGCCCGGCCCTTTCACTCCTGTCATGGACAAGGGTGGCAGAGCTGCGGGGCCCGGCGACCCAACCGCAGACCAATGATGGCCGTCGATCCGCCGACGTGCGGGTAGCGCGAGCCTTGCCATGACGCCCCCAATCGGCCCCCGTCAGCGTCGCGCGCCGACTAGCGTGGTGCTGGTGTTGTCGATGAGGAGGGATCGGTGAGCCGATCCGTCGATGCGAACGGAATGCCCTCCGAACTGGGCGCCCTCGACATGCTGCTGCATCGCGGCGAGGCCAACCCGCGAACCCGCTCGGGCATCATGGCGCTGGAGATCCTCGACACCACGCCCGACTGGGACCGGTTCCGCGCCGCGTTCGACAACGCCTCACGCAAGGTGCTGCGGCTGCGCCAGCGCGTGGTCGTGCCGACGCTGCCGACCGCTCCGGCCCGCTGGGTCGTCGACCCCGACTTCAACCTCGACTTCCACGTCCGCCGCGTCCGGGTCCCCGAACCGGGCACGCTGCGCCAGGTTCTCGACCTGGCCGAGGTGAGTCTGCAATCGCCGCTGGACATCTCCCGGCCGCTGTGGACCGCCACCCTCGTCGAAGGACTCGAAGGCGGCAAGGCGGCCACCCTGCTGCACCTGAGCCACGCCGTCACCGACGGCGTCGGTGCGACGGCGATGTTCGCCGAGATCTACGACCTGGAGCGTGAACCTCCACCGCGGCCGGCCCCGCCCATGCCGGTACCGCAGGACCTCACCCCCAACGACCTCATGCGCGAAGGCCTCAACCAGCTGCCGGGTGCCGTGGTCGGCGGTGTCCTGGGCGCGGTGGCCGGCGGCCTGTCGGTGATCGGCCGGGTGGCGCGTAATCCCGGCACCGCCGTGTTCGACGCGATCGACTACGCCCGATCCGGGCGACGGGTGATGGGCCGCGCCGCCGAACCCTCGCCGCTGCTACGCAGGCGCAGCCTGTCCTCGCGAAGCGAGTCCATCGAGATGCGGCTGGCCGACCTGCGTGCGGCCGCCCACGCGGCCGGCGGGTCGATCAACGACGCCTACCTGGCCGGGTTGTGCGGCGCGCTGCGGCTCTACCACGAGGCACTCGGCGTTCCCGTCAACAGCCTGCCGATGGCGGTCCCGGTGAGCCTGCGCGCCGAAGCCGACCCGGCAGGCGGTAACCGCTTCGCCGGCGTCAACCTGGCGGCACCGATCGGCGTGGCCGACGCCGCGCTGCGCATCCAGAAGATCCGCAAGCAGATGACCTCGCGCCGCGAAGAGGCCGCCATCGATCTGATCGGCTCGGTGGCGCCGGTGCTGGGCCTGCTACCCGACGCCGTGCTCGAGGCCATGACCGGATCGGTGGTCGCCTCCGACGTCCAGGCCAGCAACGTCCCGGTGTACTCCGGAGACACCTACATCGCCGGAGCAAAGGTGTTGCGGCAGTACGGACTTGGGCCGCTGCCCGGCGTCGCGATGATGGTGGTGCTGGTCTCCCGCGGTGGCTACGCCACCGTCACGACCCGCTACGACCGTGCCTCGATCACCAACGAGAGCCTCTTTGCGCAATGCCTGCGACGCGGCTTCGACGAGGTGCTCGCCCTGGCCGGTGATCCACCGCCGCGCGTGGTGCCCTCCTCGTTCCCCGATGCCGCCGACTCGGCGGCACCCCCTGCGAGCGGATCGGTGTCCCACTGATGAGCGAGAAGAACATGCGCCTGCCCGGTTCGGTCGCCGAGGTGATGGCCAGCCCGCCGGGACCGAAGATCGGTGCCTTCTTCGACCTCGACGGCACCCTGGTGGCCGGGTTTACCGCGGTGATCCTCACCCGGGAGCGGTTCCGCAGCCGCGACATGGGCATCGGCGAGCTGATCACGATGATCGCGGCGGGGCTCAACCACCAGCTCGGGAGCCTGGAATTCGAGGAGCTGATCACCAAGGCCTCCCAGGCGTTGCGCGGCCGCGCGCTCAGTGACCTGCACGAGATCGGCGAGCGGCTGTTCGTCCAGAAGATCGAGAAGCGGATCTATCCCGAGATGCGCGAATTGGTCCACGCCCACATGGAACGCGGCCACACCGTGGTACTCAGCTCCTCGGCGCTGACCTTGCAGGTCGAGCCGGTGGCCCGTTTCCTCGGTATCGAGAACACCCTGACCAACCGGTTCGAGGTCGACGAGGACGACGTCCTCACCGGTGAAGTCGTCCGGCCAATCCTGTGGGGGCCCGGGAAGGCTAACGCGGTGCAGAAGTTCGCCGCCGACAACGACATCGACCTCAAGAAGTCCTACTTTTACGCCGACGGCGACGAAGACGTCGCCCTGATGTACCTCGTCGGCAACCCGCGCCCGACCAACCCCGAGGGCAAGATGGCCGCTGTCGCACGCCGGCGGGGTTGGCCGATCCTGGAATTCAGCAGCCGGGGTAGCGGTGGGCTGATGGGCCAGGTGCGGACCCTGCTCGGCGTCGGATCGCTGGTGCCCGCCGCCTACGGCGCAATCGGGTGGGGTCTGCTGACCCGCAGCAGACGCCGCGGCGTGAACTTCTTCACCACCGCGTTCCCCAACATGTTGCTGGCCGCCAACGGTGTTCGGCTCAACGTCCTCGGTGAGGAGAATCTCACCAAGAAGCGCCCCGCGGTGTTCATCTTCAACCACCGCAACAACTTCGACCCGGTCATCTCCGCAGCACTGCTCAAGGACAACTGGACCGGGGTGGGTAAGAAGGAACTCGAAAGCGACCCGTTCATCGGCACATTGGGCAAGCTGGTCGACACCGTCTTCATCGACCGTGAAGACCCCAAGGCCGCCGTCGAGTCGCTGCAGCATGTCGAGGACCTCGTCAGCAAGGGTCTGTCGATCATGATCGCCCCGGAAGGCACCCGCCTGGACACCCGCACCGTCGGTCCGTTCAAGAAGGGCCCGTTCCGGCTGGCGATGGCCGCAGGCGTGCCGATCGTCCCGATCGTGATCCGCAACGCCGAGGTGATCGCACCGCGTGACTCCTCGACGATGAGCCCGGGCACCGTGGATGTGGTTGTCTACCCGCCGATTTCGGTCCAGGACTGGACGCTGGACGACCTGTCGGACCGAATCGCCGAGGTCCGCCAGCTCTACCTCGACACGCTGAAGGACTGGCCCGAGGACAAGGTGCCGGTGCACCCGATCTACCAGAATGCCCCGGTGAAGAAAGCTCCCGCGAAGAAGGCTCCGGCCAAGAAAGCCGCGGCCAAGAAAGCGCCCGCCAAGAAGGCTCCGGTGAAGAAGGCGGCGGCCAAGAAAGCAACAGCCAAGAAAGCAGCAGCCAAGAAAGCCCCCGCCGCAGAGACCAAGCCGTCCACCGTCAGGGGCCGGCGATGACCGCGAGCGACCACCTGGCCGACTTCAGCACCACCGACGACGCCCTGGTGCTGGCCTCGGTGTCGTCGAAGGCCGAGTTCGACCTGCTGCACGACTGGTTGCACGCCCAGCGACAGGCACACCCCGACACCAAAGTCGAGGTGCTGCAACTGCCTGCCGGCGATCCGCCTGCCGGGGTGGTGGCCCAACTCGTCGAGGAACTCGCCACCGGTGAGGACAGGCTGGTCGTCCCGGTCCGGGTGTTCTGGGTCCCCGGCGGCCTGCCCACCCGGGTCAAGGTCGTCGGTCTGATCTCCGGCCGCGACACCTACCGGCCCCCAGAGATGTTGCAGCGCAGCATTCTTCGCAAAGATCCCTCGCGGGCCCGCATCGTCGCCGGTGAGCCGGCCAAGGTTTCCGAGCTGCGCCAGCAGTGGCAGGACAACACCGTCGCCGAAAGCCCCCGCGACTTCGCCCGCTTCGTCCTGCGCCGGGCCGCACTGGCCATCGAACGCATGGAGTTGCGGCTGCTCGGGCCCGAGTACAAGTCGCCGCGCCTGATCACCGATGAGCTGATGTCGTCGTCGAGGTTCGTCGAGGGCCTCGAGAAGATCCCCGGAGCCAGCCCGGCCAAGGCTGAGGAGATGCTCAACGAGCTGGCCACCGGCTGGAGCCGATTCTCCGTCGACCTGATCCCGAACCTTGGCCGCGCAATCTTCAGCAGGGGATTCGACCCCCGAATCGACTACGACCCGGTCGAAATCGAAACCATGCGCCGCTCCCTGGAAGACCACCCGGCGGTTCTGCTGTGGTCACACCGGTCCTACCTCGACGGCGTGATCGTGCCGGTGGCGATGCAGGAGAACAAGCTGCCACCAGCGCACACCTTCGCCGGGATCAACCTGTCCTTCGGATTCATGGGCCCGCTGATGCGCCGCTCGGGCGTGATCTTCCTGCGCCGCAAACTCGACGATCCGCTCTACAAGTACGTGCTGCGCCAGTTCGTCGGTTTCATCGTCCAGAAGCGGTTCAACCTCAGCTGGTCGATCGAAGGTACCCGGTCGCGCACCGGAAAAATGTTGCCGCCCAAGCTCGGTCTGCTGGCCTACGTCGCCGACGCCTACCTCGACGGCCGCAGCGAGGACATCCTGCTGCAGCCGGTGTCGATCAGTTTCGACCAGTTGCACGAGACAGCCGAGTACGCGGCATACGCCCGCGGCGGGGAGAAGACACCCGAGGGTGCCGAATGGCTGTACAAGTTCATCAAGGCCCAGGGTGAACGCAACTACGGCAAGATCTACGTCCGGTTCCCGGGCGCGGTGTCGATGCGCCAGTACCTCGGCGAACCGGGCGGCCCGACCGGGTCGGACCCGGCCGCCAAACGTCTTGCGCTGCAGAAGATGGCGTTCGAGGTAGCCTGGCGGATCCTGCAGGCCACCCCGATCAACGCCACCGGTCTGGTCTCGGCACTGCTGCTGACCACCCGCGGCCGCGCGCTGACACTGAGCCAGCTGCACCACACCCTGCAGGACTCGCTGGACTATCTGGTGCGTAAGCAGAGCCCGATCACCAACTCCGCCTTGCGACTTCGCACACCCGAAGGGGTGCGCGCGGCCGCCGACGCGCTGTCCAACGGCCACCCGGTGACCCGCGTCGACGGCGGCCACGAACCGGTGTGGCGCATCGCACCCGAGCACGAGCACGAGGCCGCGTTCTATCGCAACACGATCATCCACGCATTCCTGGAGACCGCGATCGCCGAACTCGCGATGGCCCACGCCGGACGCGCCCCCGACGGCGACCGGGTCGCGGTGTTCTGGGCACAGGCCATGCGGCTGCGCGACCTGCTGAAGTTCGACTTCTACTTCGCCGACTCCGCGGCCTTCCGCGCGCACCTCGCCGAAGAGATGGCCTGGCAACAGGATTGGGAGATCGGCGTCGCCGCCGGAGGCGATGCCGTCGACAACCTGTTGCGCGCCAAGAAGCCGCTCATGGCGCATGCGATGCTGCGGCCGTTCTTCGAGGCCTACGAGATCGTCGCAGACGTGCTGTGCGAGGCCCCGGCCGACATCGGCGAGAAGGAATTGTCCACCATCGCGCTCGGCGTCGGCTCCCAATACGCTGCCCAGGGCCGGATCCGCAGCAACGAGTCGGTGTCGGCGTTGCTGTTCGCGACGGCGCGGCAGGTGGCCGCCGACCAGAAGCTGCTCGAAGCCGCCCCGGACCTGCGCGAGCGCCGCCAGGCGTTCCTGCACGAGTTGCGTGCGATCCTGTCCGATATGGACCGAATCCACGAACTGTCCTCTCAGCAGTTCTATGCCCGTGAGCTGGCGGTGCGTGACCAGGCAGGCTGACCGCAGCGCGATCTGGCCGCTGCTCTCGGTGGTGGCACTGCTCGCCGGCGTCACCGCCGCGGGGATCGGTGCGCTGTCACTGGCCGACGCACTGGCGGCGACCGGGCTTCCCGACCCCGGTCCGGTGACCTCGCTGGGGCTGCCGTTCGTCCGCGCCGCCGGTGAGATCGCCGCTGTCATCGCCGTGGGGTCGTTTCTGCTGGCGACGTTCTTCGTCCCGCCCCAGGACAATGGGGTGCTCGACGTCGCCGGCTACCGCGCGGTGCGGCTGGGCACCGTCGCCTCGGGCGTGTGGACGGTGTGCGCCGCGCTGCTGGTGCCGCTGACCATCTCCGACGTGTCCGGCCAGCCGCTGGTCGACCACCTCAACCCGGTGCAGCTGTGGTCGGTCACCAACCTCGTCGACACCGCAGGCGCCTGGCGCTGGACGGCGTTCCTGGCGCTGATCGTCACCCTCGCCGGGACAGCGGTCCTGCGGTGGGGCTGGATGCCGTTCCTGCTCGCCGGGTCCCTGATCACCCTGGTGCCGCTCGGGCTCACCGGGCACTCGTCGGCGGGCGGCGCACACGACCTCGCCACCAACAGCCTGATGATCCACCTGATGGCCGGTGCGTTGTGGGCCGGCGGGCTGCTGGCGCTGCTGGCCCACGCGATCCGCGGTGGTGAGCATGCCGGCCTTGCCGCACAGCGCTTCTCGGCGGTGGCATTGTGGTGCTTCGTCGCGATGGCGTTCTCCGGTGTGATCAACGCGTTCATCAGGATCCGGTTGTCCGACCTGGTCACCACCGAGTACGGCTGGCTCATCGTGGCCAAGATCGTGGCTCTGACCGCGCTGGCGGTGCTCGGCTGGCGGCAGCGGCGCAGCGCGATAGCCGCCCTGCGGGCCGACCCGGACAACCGGCGGCCGCTGATTCGGCTGGCCTCCATCGAGGCCCTGGTGTTCGGGGCGACGTTCGGGATCGCGGTCGGGCTGGGACGGACCCCGCCACCGCCGCCGGTCAATGCCAACCCCTCACCGGCCGAGGTGGCCGTCGGCTACGACTTCGCCGGCCCGCCGACGGTGGCCCGCATCCTGTTGGACTGGCGTTTCGATCTGGTCTACGGCACCGCGGCGATCGTGCTCGCCGCGGTCTACATCGGTGGCGTGATCCGGCTGCGCCGCCGCGGCGACGCGTGGCCGGCGGGTCGGACGGCCGGGTGGCTGCTGGGCTGCGGACTGCTGCTGTTCACCACATCCTCGGGCCTGGGGCGCTACATGCCCGCGATGTTCAGCATGCACATGGCCGCACACATGCTGCTGTCGATGCTGATCCCGGTGCTGTTGGTATTGGGCGCCCCGATGACGCTGGCGCTGCGCGCGCTGCCGACCGCGGGCAAGGACAACCCGCCCGGCCCGCGTGAGTGGCTGCTGATCGGTTTGCACAGTTGGTGGTCGCGGTTCTTCACCCACCCGGTGGTCGCGACGATCATGTTCGTCGCCGGCTTCTACGCGTTGTACTTCGGCGGGATCTTCGACTCGGCGGTGAGTAACCACGGGGCGCATGTCCTGATGAACCTGCACTTCCTGATGAGCGGCTACCTGTTCTACTGGGTGGTCATCGGCATCGACCCCGCGCCGCGGCAGTTGCTGCCGGTGGCCAAGATCGCCATGGTGTTCGCCACCCTGCCGCTGCACGCGTTCTTCGGTGTGGTGTTGATGGGCATGAAGCGTGTGCTCGGTGAAAGTTTCTACCGCTCACTGCAATTGAGCTGGCACACCGATCTGGCCGGCGACCAGCACCTGGGTGGGTCGATCGCGTGGGCGGCCGGGGAGATCCCGCTCGTGGTGGTGATGATCGCGCTTCTGGTGCAGTGGAGCCGAAGCGACCGGCGCACCGCCACCCGGATGGACCGGGCCGCCGACCGCGATCACGACGCGGATCTTGCCGCCTACAACGCGATGCTGGCCGAACTGGCCCGCCGCGACACCGACGGCGTCAACCACTGATCCATCCACAGTCCGTTGTTCATCCACAGCCGCCGGCCGGGAGGAGCAGCGGTGGCACGGCGACGTCGGTGCGCGGGGGCTCACTGGGGTCACAGATCGCAACGAATCGAAAGGACCACAGCCATGTTCGAAACCCATCTCACCGTCGTCGGCCGCATCGTCACCGACCTTCGCCGCAGGGTCGTCAACAACCAGGAGCTGATCAGCTTCCGCGTCGCGAGCAACTCGCGGCGCCGCAACGGCGAAGGCACCTGGGAGCCCGGCAATTCGCTGTTCATCACGGTCAACTGCTGGGGCAAGCTGGTCACCGGCGTGGGCGCCGCCCTCTACAAGGGTGCCCCGGTGGTCGTCGTCGGGGACGTCTTCACCAGTGAGTACGAGGACAAGGACGGCCTCAAGCGGTCGTCGCTGGAGATGCGCGCCACGACGGTGGGGCCGGATCTGTCCCGGACCATCGTGCGCATCGAACAGCCGCAGCCGAAATCGGCCGAGCCCGCCGACGCACCTCCCGCCGGCGAGCCGGCATCGGATGTCGCCGACGAGATCGACGAGTCCGAGGAGACACCGGATCTGGTGCTGTCGGTATGACGGGAGGGCGGCCGCGCGGGGAGACCCGGCGCGGTCGCCCGGCCCGCAGCGCGAAATCAGCTGATATGCAACGACAATCGCTGCAGTCGGCGAATCGTGATACTCGGCACCCAGGTGGGCGGTTCGGTGACTGTGATCGACTCCGATTCGCGCAGCAACATGCCGAGCGTTACTCGGGCTTCCAGCCGGGCCAATGCCGCTCCGATGCAGAAGTGGGTGCCCTTGCCGAATGCCAGGTGATTGCGGCCCTGCGGCCGATCGAGCAGCAGTAGCTCTGGTGAGTCGAACGCGTCCGGGTCGCGATTGGCGGACCCCCACAGCAGCAGCAGATGCGAATCGGCGGGCAGGTCGACTTCACCCAGCCGGGTATCGCGCACAACGTGCCGATAGTGGCCCTTGAACGGCGATTCCAGCCGCAGCGCCTCGTCGACGAACATCGCCAGCGACTCCGGTGTCGCCCTTAGCGTGTCGGCGATGTCGGGATGGGTCGCCAGCAACCAGGCCGCATTGCCGAGCAGCCCACTGGTGGACTCGCCGCCGGCGCCGACGAGTTGCATGAGCATCAGCACACACGTCTGGTCGTCGAGGAGTCCCGAATTACGTTGTCGGGCAAGGTCACCGAGCAGGTCGTCGCGGGGATCGGCCGTGGCCCTGGCGAATTCGCAGGCCAGGTATTCGGCCAGTGCGCCGGCGGCGGCGACGGCAGCGTCAAGCTGTTCGGCGGTGATCACGCCGTCGAGCATCTGCGTGGTCGCGTACGCGCCTGTGATCAGCCAATCGACGTCAACGGCCGGGAATCCCAACAACTGGGCTACCACGATCATCGGAAGCCGGTCTGAGACCGCCTCCACCCAGTCAACCGAGCCGTCGGCCCCGGCGTTCGCCCACAGCCGCTGCGCCGTGGCGCTGATGAAAGGCTCGAGTGCCAGAATTCGCCGCGCGACGACGGACGGCAGCACCGACTTGCGGTGCGCCGCGTGCGAAGGATCGTCCGCAGTGGCAAGGACGTGGCTGGTATCACCCACTCCCGCCAAGGGAAACGGCCGCGCGCCGGCGCCGTCTATCACCATCGTCGCGGTGAGATTCGACGAGAAGTCCTCGGTGCGTGCCAGGACCTCGTTGACCAGGCTCCAGGTCGAGACGAGATAGAACTCCGAGTCACCGACCTGGTGGACGGGCTGGTTCTCCCGCAGCCAGCTGTACAGCGGATACGGGTCAGGCGAATCGAGCATGCACCGAGGGTCGGCGGCCCCTGCGGTCAGGTCAACCGCGTCGCCGAAGGTTGAGACGGCCCCTCGACCGGGACATCGAGTCGCTGTCTCAGCCGGGGCGCCGAGGTGGCACTGCGCTGAGATCTCTGGACGATTTCGTCTCATACTGAGACATGGCTACAGATTGGATCGTGGGTGCAGACCGCCGCGCAGCCGGCGCCGAGCGCATCTACGCCGCCGCCGCCGAACTGATCGCCCGCGACGGTTTCGACCAACTCGACATCGAGTCGCTGGCGAAGATGGCCCACTGTTCGCGGGCGACGCTCTACCGCCATGTCGGCGGTAAGGCGCAGATCCTCGAACAAGTCCTGGCCAGAAACGCGCGGCGCATCAGCCAGACTGTTCTCGCCGCGGTCGAGGGTCTGGCACCTGACGACCGGGTCATCGAGGCGATCGTCGTCGCGATGCGCGAAATCCGGTCCGACGGGGTGATGGCTCAACTCCTGGCGTCGCGACGCCAGCGCGACCTCGCCATCTTCATCAATTCGGCCACCATTGCCTCATTTGCAACCGAGAACACCGGCCTGGACACCGCCGACGGCATGGCCGGCCAGTGGATCACCCGCGTCATCTTCTCGATGCTGCTGTGGCCGGGCGCAGACCTGGAAACCGAGGCAGAGATGCTGCGCCGCTTCGTCCGGCCTGCGTTTACCGGCTGAGAGCGCCAGGCCCGCTCGGCCTAGGATGGGCGACGAGCAAGACCGATAAAAAGACGGAAGGCGACACCGCGGCAATGGCCGAATACATCTACACGATGCGCAAGGTCCGCAAGGCACACGGCGACAAGGTCATCCTTGACGACGTCACCCTGGCCTTCCTGCCCGGAGCCAAGATCGGCGTCGTTGGTCCCAACGGCGCCGGAAAGTCCAGCGTGCTGCGGATCATGGCCGGCCTCGACCAGGCCAACAACGGCGACGCGCTGCTGGCGCCGGGCGCCACCGTCGGCATCCTCATGCAGGAACCGGTGCTCGACGAGACCAAGACGGTCCGGGAGAACGTCGAAGACGGCGTGGCGATCAAGGCCAAGCTCAACCGATACAACGAGGTCGCCGAACTGATGGCGACCGACTACACCGACGAGCTCATGGACGAGATGGGCAAGCTCCAGGAAGAGCTCGACGCCGCCGACGCCTGGGATATCGACTCCCAGCTGGAGCAGGCGATGGATGCTCTGCGCTGCCCGCCGCCCGACGAGCCGGTGACCCACCTCTCCGGCGGTGAGAAGCGCCGCGTGGCCCTGTGCAAGCTGCTGCTGAGCAAGCCCGACCTGCTGCTGCTCGACGAGCCCACCAACCACCTCGACGCCGAGAGCGTGCTGTGGCTCGAACAGCACCTGGCCGCCTACAAGGGCGCCATCCTGGCCGTCACCCACGACCGGTACTTCCTGGACAACGTCGCCGAGTGGATCCTCGAACTCGACCGCGGCCGCGCCTACCCCTACGAGGGCAACTACTCGACCTACCTCGAGAAGAAGGCCGACCGTCTCGAAGTGCAGGGCAAGAAGGACCAGAAGCTGCAGAAGCGGCTCAAGGAGGAGCTGGCCTGGGTGCGTTCAGGCGCCAAGGCCCGCCAGGCCAAGAACAAGGCCCGCCTGAGCCGCTACGAGGAGATGGCTGCCGAGGCCGAGAAGACCCGCAAGCTCGACTTCGAGGAGATCCAGATCCCCGCCCCGCCGCGGCTGGGCAACGTCGTCGTCGAGGTCGAACACCTCGACAAGGGCTTCGAAGGCCGGACCCTGATCAAGGACCTGTCGTTCACCCTGCCGCGCAACGGCATCGTCGGCGTCATCGGACCCAACGGTGTCGGCAAGACCACCCTGTTCAAGACGATCGTGGGCCTGGAACAACCCGACAGCGGCACCGTGCGGGTCGGCGACACCGTCAAGCTCAGCTATGTCGACCAGAATCGCGGCGGCATCGACCCGAAGAAGAACGTCTGGCAGGTGGTCTCCGACGGCCTCGACTACATCGAGGTCGGCCACAACGAGATCCCGTCCCGCGCCTACGTCTCGGCCTTCGGGTTCAAGGGGCCTGATCAGCAGAAGCCGGCCGGGGTGCTCTCCGGTGGTGAACGCAACCGGCTGAACCTGGCGCTGACGCTCAAAGAGGGCGGCAACCTGATCCTGCTCGACGAGCCCACCAACGACCTCGACGTCGAGACGCTGTCGTCGCTGGAGAACGCGCTGGAGAACTTCCCCGGCTGCGCGGTGGTGATCTCGCACGACCGCTGGTTCCTCGACCGCACCTGCACGCACATCCTGGCGTGGGAAGGCGACGACACCAACGAAGCCAAGTGGTTCTGGTTCGAGGGCAACTTCGGCGCCTACGAGGAGAACAAGATCGAGCGCATGGGCGCCGACGCGGCTCGTCCGCACAGGGTCACCCACCGCAGGCTCACACGCGACTAATGTGATCGGCTGCGGACCAGCGTGGGTTCGCAAGCTGATCAGGAGTTCCAGGTATGACGGTTGACCCCAGAACTACCAGCCTCGACTTGCCGGTCGAGTGGACCAATCTCAGCCAGGCGGCCGTCGACGAGATGACGACGGCGATGGCCGCGGCCTACCTCGCCACCTATCGCGGTCCCCATGGCGGTGCGCCCACCAGCGACGGTTCCGACACCGGTCCGCTCATCCAAGTCAGCCCCGACGAACTCGTGCCGCCGGCCCTGATCGCCGCCCAGGAGCGGCTGGCGCACGGCCGGGCCCCTGCCGAAACGCTCGTCGCCGTCTACGGCACCGACGACCCGGGCGGCTTCGGACCCGCCCTGCAGATCGTCACCGAGCAGGCCACTATGCTGCTCGACTCGGTGACGGTGCTGCTGCACCGCCTCGGCGTGGCCTACGTCGCCTTGATGAACCCGGTCTTCCAGGTCCGGCGCAGCCCCAGCGGTGAACTGCTCGACGTGCAGCCACAGTCCACCGGCAGCGCCGCGGACGGCTTCCCCGAGTCCTGGATTCACGTTCAACTGACCCCCACGGTCAACCGCAAGGCGCTCGCCGAGGCGCAGCGGCTGCTGCCGATGGTCGTCGCCGACGCCCGGCAGGTGGCGCTGGACTCGGTGGCGCTGGGCGAGGTGCTGCAGAACCTGGCCCGCGAACTCGACGCCGACACGGGAGTCCGGTTCGCCGGCCCCGATCGCCGCGACGTGGCCGACCTGCTGCGCTGGCTCGCCGATGGCCACTTCGTGCTGCTCGGTTCGCAGCTGTGCGCGGTGGCCGACGGGCATGCCACGGTCGACGAGTCCACCCGTCTCGGTGTCGCCCGGCTGCGCACCGAAGTGCTGCCCGAGCTGACCGAACCCGGTGACCTGCTGGTGCTCGCCCAGGCGACGATGCCGAGCTTCCTGCGCTACGGGGCGTACCCCTACATCGTGGTGGTGCGGGAGACGCGAGCGACCGGAGACGTCGAGCACCGGTTCGTCGGCCTGTTCACCGTGGCGGCGACGAGCGCCAACGTGCTCGACATCCCGCTGATCTCGCGGCGCGCGCGCGAGGCGCTCGCACTGACGCAGAACGATCCCAGCCACCCCGGCCAGCTGATGCTGGACATCATCCAGACCATCCCGCGCTCGGAACTGTTCTCGCTGACCGCTGAGCAGATGCTCGCCATGGCCAGCGCCGTCATCGAACTGGGCTCGCGCCGCCGTGCGCTGCTGTTCCTGCGCGCCGATCAGCTCGGCCACTTCGTGTCCTGCCTGGTGTACCTTCCGCGTGACCGCTACACCACCGTGGTGCGGCTGGCGATGCAGGACATCCTGGTCCGCGAGTTCGGTGGTGAATCCATCGACTACACCGCCAGGGTCAGCGAATCGCCTTGGGCGGTCGTGCATTTCACGGTACGGCTGCCCGACACCTCGACCCGCCAGTCGATCGAAACCTCGGCTGCCAACCGCAACCGGGTGCAAGCGCTGCTCACCGACGCGCTGCGCACCTGGGGTGACCGACTGATCGGCGCCGCGCGCACCGGCTCGATCGACCAGGCGATGGCCGAGCACTATGCCGACGCGCTGCCCGAGGAGTTCAAGCAGGCCGTCACCCCGATCGAGGCCATCACCGACATCGGCTTCATCGAAGCGCTGCAAGAGAATTCGGTCAAACTGCAGTTCGAGCGGGGCGACGAGGGCAACGAGGCGTTCCTGACCTGGTACCTCGGCGGCTCGACGGCCTCACTGAGCCACCTGCTGCCCATGTTGCAGTGCATGGGCGTGGTGGTTCTCGAGGAGCGGCCGTTCACCGTGATCCGCCCCGACGGTCTCAAGGTCTGGATCTACCAGTTCAAGATCCGGCCGGACGCCTCGATGCCCGAGGCCGCCAGTTCTGAGGAATGGGACGCCACCGCGCAACGCTTCGCCGACGCGGTCACCGCGATCTGGCAGGGTCGCGCCGAGATCGACCGGTTCAACGAATTGGTGTTGCATGCCGGGCTGACCTGGCAGCAGGTCGCCGTGCTGCGCGCCTACGCAAAGTATCTGCGGCAGTCGGCTTTTCCCTACAGCCAGGCCCACATCGAAACAACGCTCAACGACAATGCCGGCACCGCGGCATCGCTGGTCGCGTTGTTCGAGGCGATGTTCGACCCCGAGTCGGCCGCCAAGGGCCTCGACGCACAGGCCGCCGCGGCCGCGGTGGCCGCCGATATCGACGCGCTGGTGAGCCTGGACACCGACCGGGTGCTGCGGGCCTTCGCCGCGATGATCCAGGCCACCCTGCGCACCAATTTCTTCGTCGAGGACCCGAGCTCGGCCCGTGCCCAGAACGTGTTGTCGCTCAAGCTCGATCCGCAGCTGATCGACGAACTGCCTTTGCCCAGGCCCAAATTCGAGATCTTCGTCTACTCACCGCGAGTCGAGGGTGTGCACCTGCGCTTCGGGCACGTCGCGCGCGGCGGCCTGCGCTGGTCGGACCGTCGCGAGGACTTCCGCACCGAAATCCTGGGCCTGGTCAAGGCGCAGGCGGTGAAGAACGCCGTGATCGTGCCGGTGGGCGCCAAGGGCGGCTTCGTCGTCAAGCAGCCGGTGCCACCCACCGGAGACGCTGCCGCCGACCGTGACAACTTCCGTAACGAGGGGGTGGCCTGCTACCGGCTGTTCATCGCCGGGCTGCTCGACCTCACCGACAACGTCGACCGGACCACCGGGCAGGTCATCACCCCGCCCGGTGTGGTCCGCCGCGACGGCGACGACGCCTACCTGGTGGTGGCCGCCGACAAGGGCACCGCCACCTTCTCCGACATCGCCAACGACGTCGCCAAGTCCTACGGATTCTGGCTGGGCGACGCGTTCGCCTCCGGCGGCTCGGTCGGCTATGACCACAAGGCCATGGGCATCACGGCCAAAGGCGCCTGGGAAGCGGTCAAACGCCACTTCCGCGAGATGGGCGTGGACACCCAGAGCGAGGACTTCACCGTCGTCGGCGTCGGCGACATGAGCGGCGACGTCTTCGGCAACGGAATGCTGCTCTCGCACCACATCCGGCTCATCGCGGCCTTCGACCACCGGCACATCTTCGTCGACCCCGACCCCGATGCGGCCAGGTCGTGGGAGGAACGCCGCAGGCTCTTCGAACTGCCGCGCTCGAGCTGGGAGGACTACGACCCCAGCCTGATCAGCGAGGGCGGCGGGGTGTTCAGCCGCCAGCAGAAGTCCATCCCGATCAGCCCGCAGATGCGCGACGCGCTGGGAATCGAGGACGGTGTCACCGAGGTGACCCCGCCGACCCTGATGCGGGCGATCCTGCAAGCCCCAGTGGACCTGTTGTTCAACGGTGGCATCGGCACCTACATCAAAGCCGAGTCGGAGTCCGACGCCGACGTGGGCGACCGCGCCAACGACACCATCAGGGTCAACGGAAACCAGGTGCGCGCCAAGGTCGTCGGCGAAGGCGGCAACCTCGGTGTCACCTCGCTGGGCCGAGTCGAGTTCGACCTGTGCGGCGGGCGCATCAACACCGACGCCATGGACAACTCCGCGGGGGTGGACTGCTCCGACCACGAGGTCAACATCAAGATCCTGGTCGACTCGCTGGTGACCGCGGGCAAGGTCAGCGCCGAGCAGCGCACCGAACTGCTCACCTCGATGACCGACGAGGTCGGCCAGCTGGTGCTTACCGACAACATCGACCAGAACGATCTGATGGGCACCAGCCGGGCCAACGCCGCCGCGCTGCTCAACGTCCACGCTCGCCAGATCCGTGAACTCGAGGAGCGCCGGGCGCTCAGCCGGGAGCTCGAGGCGCTGCCGTCCACCAAGGAGATCCGCCGACGCCAGGAAGTCGGTCTCGGACTGACCTCTCCGGAACTGGCGACGCTGATGGCGCACGTCAAGCTCGCGCTCAAGGACGAGGTGCTGGCCAGCGACCTGCCCGACCAGGAGGTGTTCGCCTCCTGGCTGCCGGGCTACTTCCCGAGCCAGCTGCGCGACAGGTTCGCTACGGAGATCCGCAGCCATCAGCTGCGCCGGGAGATCGTCACCACCATGCTGGTGAACAACGTCGTCGACACCGGCGGCATCACCTTCGCCTACCGGGTCACCGAGGACGTCGGTGTCGGCTATGTCGACGCGGTGCGCACCTTCGGCGCCACCGACGCGATCTTCGGGATCGGCGAAACATGGCGGCGCATCCGCGACGCCGGCGAGAACGGGGCCCTGCCGGTCAACGTCTCCGATCGGATGACGTTGGACCTGCGCAGGCTGCTCGACCGGGCCTCGCGGTGGCTGTTGAACTACCGGCCCCAGCCGCTGGCCGTCGGCGCGGAGATCAACCGGTTCGCCACCACTGTCGCCGCGCTGACACCGCGGATGTCGGAATGGCTGCGCGGTGACGACAAGGCGATCGTGACCAAGGAGGCGGCGGAGTTCGCCGCCCACGGTGCGCCGCAGGATCTCGCCTATACCGTGGCTACCGGCCTCTACCAGTACAGCCTGCTCGACGTTATCGACATCGCCGACATCGTCGAGCGTGACCCGGCCGAGGTCGCCGACACCTACTTCGCCCTCATGGACCACCTGGGCACCGACGGCCTGCTCACCGCGGTCTCCGGGCTGCCCCGTGATGATCGTTGGCATGCCTTGGCGCGCTTGGCGATTCGAGACGACATCTACGGCTCACTGCGGGCGCTGTGTTTCGACGTGCTGGCGGTGGGGGAGCCCGACGAGACCGGCGAGCAGAAGATCGCCGAGTGGGAACACACCAACGGGTCGCGAGTCGAGCGGGCCCGTCGCACCCTGGCCGAGATCTACGAGGATGACGAGCGCGACCTGGCGACCCTGTCGGTGGCGGCACGGCAGATCCGCAGCATGACCAGGACGAGTGGAACAGGATCAAGTGGTTAACGGATTCACCACCGGCGTGCATGTTCGCTGGTCGGACATCGACATGTACCAGCACATCAACCACGCCACCATGGTGACGATCCTGGAAGAGGCGCGGGTCGACTTCCTGCGCGAACCCTTCGCCGACGACATCACCACGATTGGTCTGCTCATCCACGAGGTTCGGGTTCTCTACAAAGGCCAACTGCGACTTGTGGATTCACCACTGCAGGTGACGATGTGGACCAAGCGGTTGCGCGCGGTGGACTTCACGCTGGGCTACGAGGTCCGTTCGGTGGGCGCCGAGCCCCACTCGCGGCCGGCGGTGCTCGCCGAGACACAACTGGCCGCGGTGCACATCGAGGAGCAGCGACTGGTCCGGCTCTCGCCGACGCACCGGGAGTACCTGCAGCGCTACCTGCGATGAGCCTCACCATTGCTGACGCGGTCCAGCGCAACGACCTGGCCGCCTTCGTCGAACGGGCCCTGCGGCTCGACGAAGCGGCGGTCGTGCGGCTGCGCCGGCGCGCGGACGGCCACATCGCGGCATGGGTAGGTACCGGTCTGGACGTGCTGGCCGTGCGGGTGGTGGCCGGGGAGCTGAATCCCGCCGACGTGTCCTGTGGCGCCGACGGTTTGGCGCGGGGGCTGCGGGGCGCGGATGCCGCCGGCCACATCGACACCGGCTTCCCGATGGACTCGGCATGGCGCGGTGTGCTGCCACCGGAGACCGGGTTCGCTCATCTCGATGACGTGCCGGCCGCGGTGCTGATCGAGCTCGCCCGCCGCGGCGCCGAACTGGCCAGAGACCAGAGCAGTGCACACGGCCCGCCGGCCTCACTGCTCGACCAGGACGTGCTGCAGGTCAGCTCCGGCGATGTTGCGGCGGGCGTGCCGATGCGGTGCGTATTCGCTTTGACTGCAATGGGTTTCGTTCCAGAGTCGCCATCGCAGGATGAGATCGTGCGAGTCCGGGTGCTGCCGGCATGGCTGCGCATCGACGCCCGATTCGGTTCGGTGTTCCGTCGCCGCGGCGACCCGGCGCTGGTACTGCGTTAAACCACGCCCCGTTGATCGCGAGAGTAACCTCACGGCGGAAATGTCGGCGTTGCGGCGCCGTGAGGTTACTGTCGGCGATCATAGAGGGAGACCGATGGCGGAGAAGGCATCTGAGGGTCTGCCGTTCTGGCAGAGCCCGGCAGCTCGACTGATCGTCGGGCTCGTCGTGGGCGCGGCCGTCGCGGTCACCCTGTCGCATCGCAACGGGGTGTTGGCATTGCTAGGCGGATGGTCCGCGCTGGCCTTGATCTTCACCGGCTGGACCTGGATTCTGTTGTGGCCGTTCACACCGGAGGAGACCGAGCAGCACGCCCACGATGAGGAGCCACGTCGGCTCTGGGTGGTCGCGGGTCTCATCCTGGTCGGAGCAGTTGCCAGCCTGGCAGGAGTCTTCGTCCTGCTCAACGACGGTCGGCAGTGGGCCGGGCTCGGCATAGCCAGCGTTGTGCTGTCCTGGTTCACCATTCACACGCTTTATGCGCTGATCTACGCCAGGCACTTCTACAACCCGCACCATCGGGGCGGAATCGACTTCAACAGCCCTCCGGGCCGCGACTACCGGCCCTGCTTCAAGGACTTCTTCTACATCTCGTTCGCGGTGGGGATGAGCTTTGCGATCTCGGACACCAATCTCGGGTCGACCAGGATGCGAGCCACCGCCCTGGGGCAGGGCTTGTTGTCGTTCGGGTTCGGGGCGATCATCATCGCCTCAGTGGTGAATATCCTTCCGTCGCTGCACTAGCCCGTCACCAACCACGCCGCCGAATCTGGCTGCAGCGCGCCGCCTTTCACCGGCGCGCTGGCAGCGATCACAGTGCCGTCAGGTAGCGCGACGGCCGACGTGCCGGTGTTGAGCACACACAGCACACCACCGGAGAAGAACGCCAGCACGCCCGGACCCAGCTGCACCCCTTCGACGTCGTTCTCGGTGAAGTGAAACGCGCTGCGGCGTAGCCGCAGAACGGTCCTGAAGAAGGTCAGCGTCGAGTCGGGGTCAGCGGCCTGGCGCTCCACGGTCAGCGTCCGCCACTGCGCGGGAATGGGCAGCCACGTGTCGGGATTCGACGAGAAGCCGAATGGGGGGGCGCTGCCTGACCAGGGCAGCGGCACCCGGCAGCCGTCGCGCCCGCGTTCGGTGTGCCCGGATCGTTCCCAGACCGGGTCCTGCAACACCTCATCGGGCAGGTCGACATTGGGTAGCCCGAGTTCCTCGCCGTTGTAAAGGAACACCGCACCCGGCAGCGCCAGCATCACCATCGCCATAGCTTTGGCGCGGGACAGGCCGAGCGTACCGCCGCCGTAGCGGCTGACCTCGCGGTCCACATCGTGGTTGGACAGCGTCCACGTCGGGCTGGCATCTGCCAAAGAAGCTGCGGCCAAGGCGTTCTCGATCGCATCATGAATACTGACCGCGTCGAAATCGGCTCGTACCAAACGGAAATTGAAGCCCATGTGCAGTTCGTCTGGCCGCAGGTACTTCGCGAAGTCCTCGTTGTCGAACACCCAGATCTCACCGATCGACACCGCGTCGGGATAGTCGTCGAGCACCGATCGGATACCGCGATGGATGTCGTGCACCCCTTCGTGGTTGAACCGCGGGTCGTCGTCCTGCGACGTCAGCATCTGGACGTCGGGATTGATCATGTCCGGCAGCCCGGGCGGCTTGGCCATCCCGTGCGCGACATCGATGCGGAACCCGTCGACCCCGCGGTCCAGCCAGAACCGCAGCGTCTTCGCCAGGTCGTCGAACACCTCGGGGTTGTCCCAGTTGAGGTCGGGCTGCTCAGCGTCGAACAGGTGCAGATACCACTGACCGTCGGCAACCCGAGTCCAGGCCGGACCGCCGAAGACCGACACCCAATTGTTCGGCGGCTCTTGGCCCTTGGGCCCGGAGCCGTCGCGGAAGATGTAGCGCTGCCGCGCCGCACCGCCCGGCGCGGCGGCCAGGGCCTCCTGGAACCACGCATGCTGGGAACTGGTGTGATTGGGCACCAGATCCATGGTGATGCGGATCCCGCGGCTGTGCGCCTCGGTGATCAGCTGCTCGAGCGCCCCCAGCCCGCCGAACAACGGGTCGACATCGCGGGGGTCGGCGACGTCGTAGCCATGATCAGCCATCGGCGACACCATCACCGGGTTCAGCCAGATCGCGTCGACGCCCAGGGCGCTGAGGTGGTCGAGGCGGGCCGTCACGCCGTCGAGGTCACCGACACCGTCACCGTCGCTGTCGGCGAACGATCGCGGATAGACCTGATAGAAGATCGCGTTCGCCCACCAATTCGGTTCAGCAGTCACGCTCTCTCATTGTGCCGTCAGTGGCGCGTGCGCGTAGGCCTGGTAGGTCCGGGTCACGAAATCCCTGAAGTACGGCAGCGACTCCGCTCCCACGATCCCGCCGAGCAGCACTCGCCATGCGCGTTCCAGCAGAGCGGGCAGCTGCTCGCCTGTGGCATCGGACAGCAGGTGCGACCCCAGGACGGCGGCCCACACCGCTGCACCTACCTCGTCGGCGTCAAGGTCGGCGACCAAATCACCCTGATCGACGGCTGCGCGGACCTGCCCGACAAACAACGTCGTCAAGTCCACGAATGCCTTCGGGCCATGGTCGCTGATCTGTGTCAGCGATCGGGCCAGCTGCTTACCGACCGCAACCAGTGGGTCGGTGGCCTTGACGTCCGCCACGATGAACGTGCTGCGGATGATGTTCTCCAAGGCCGGTGCGGAGGAGGCGATGACCGCCGACGATGCCTTCGACACCCGACGGACGCTCTCGTCGATGATCGCTGCCGCGACGGCTTCCTTGGACTCGAAGTGGTAGTAGAACGCGCCCTTGGTGACATCGGCGCGCGCCAAGATCTCGGCGAGCCCGGTTTCCCCGTAGCCCGGCTCGATGAACAGTTCGACCGCGGCGTCGATGATCCGTCGCCGGGTGGCTTCAGCCCTGGCCTGACGTCCCATCCCAGGACCCCTTTCCCGCACCCCCGCTTCTCAGAGTATCGAGGCGCCGAGCTCAGAACGGCGAGTTGACCATCGAATTGGCCGCCATTTCCAGATACGTAAGAAGTTGGCGACGATGGTCGTCGTCCAGGGTCTGGGCGTCGATCGAGGCGACCGCGGTGTGCATGCAGCGCAGCCAGGCGTCCCGCTCGATGAAACCGATCTTGAACGGGACGTGACGCATCCGCAGGCGGGGGTGTCCGCGCAGGTCGGAATAGGTGCGCGGGCCGCCCCAGTACTGCTCGAGGAACATCCGCAGCCGGTCCTCGGCGGCGTCGAGCTCGTCTTCGGGATACAGCGGCAGGAGCACCTCGTCCTCACGAACCAGCTCGTAGAACCGGGACACGAGGGTGCGGAACGTTGCGGCACCACCCACCGCGTCGTAGAAGGTCTGCTGATCTTGGGACACACCACCATTGTGTACGCCGCACCCGGCGGGCCCGACGTCACCCGAAGTTCACGGATTCGACCAGCGAACACAGCCCAAATAATCGTGCGCTCGCGGCCGATCCGTGGTGGACTGGAACGCGGAGGATGCATGTCGCAGCGCAAACGGAACCGCGGTCACCGCGCCGCGGCAGGGACGGTCGGGTCCCTCCCGAGTTCAGGGCTGCACGCCGACCCTCACATACCCAGCCCGGCTGACGGGTCAGTGTGGGGGCGTCGCCGGGTATTGCTGCTGAATTCAACCTACGAACCGTTGACCGCGTTGCCGATGCGCCGCGCGGTCATCATGCTTTTATGCGGTAAGGCCGACGTGGTGCACGACGACCCGTCCGGTCCCGTGATCCACTCGGCGACACGGGTGATCGTGGTGCCGTCGGTGATCCGGCTGCGCAGTTACGTGCGGGTGCCTTACCGGGCACGCATTCCGATGACGAGGGCCGCGCTGATGCACCGCGACCGGTTCCGCTGCGCCTACTGCGGGTCCAAGGCCGACACCGTCGACCATGTGGTGCCGCGCAGCCGCGGCGGCGAGCATTCGTGGGAGAACTGCGTGGCGGCCTGCGCGACGTGCAACCACCGCAAGGCCGACAAACTGCTGTCCGAATTGGGCTGGACGTTGCGGTTGGTGCCGTCACCGCCGAAGGGCCAGCACTGGCGGCTGCTGTGCACGGTTAAGGAGCTCGACCCCGCATGGGTGCGTTACCTCGATGAGGGCGCGGCTTGACGCTGCTACCGTTTGCATCGTGAGCACTGCAGCAATTCACTCGTTGATGGGCGGGATACCGCTGTTGGTGGTGGCGATCCTCACCGCGGTGATCTTCTCCCGTAAAGGCAATCACCCCGCCACGTACAAGCTTTCCGAGCCCTGGACGCATGAACCGATCCTGTGGGCGGCCGTCGACGAGGTCGTTCCCGGCGACGGGCACCACGGGCATGGTTCCGACGAGAGCACTGTGGGAGGTGGCGCAAGTGGCAAGTGGTGACCACGGAAGCGCACTGGCGACGACCGGCCCGGCGGAGCTACCGGTGGGTTGGGCGGTCACGTCCAGCGGCCGGCTGTCCGGCGTCACCGAGCCCGGCCACCTGTCGGTCAACTACCCGTTCCCGACCAAGGACCTCGTCGCCCTCGATGACGCCCTGAAGTACGGCAGCAGGCAGGCCAAGGCCCGCTTCGCGGTCTACATCGGCGACCTCGGCGCCGACACCGCGGCCCGGGCCCGTGAGCTTCTCGACGACGTTCCGACGCCGAGCAACGCTGTGCTGCTGGCGGTTTCGCCGGACCAGCGGGCGATCGAGGTGGTCTACGGGGCTGACGTTCGCGGCCGTGGCGCCGAGTCCGCCGCGCCGCTCGGGGTGGCTGCGGCTGCCTCAGCGTTCAAGGAGGGCAACCTGATCGACGGGTTGGTCAGTGCGGTGCGGGTGCTGTCGGCGGGGATTTCTCGACCCTGACCGCTGCGCCGGCGTTCCTGATCGCGACGTAGCGCTCCAGGAAGGCGCGTTCGTCGAGGCGTTTGCGCCGCATCCAGCTGGTGACCTCGTCATTGCACTTGCTGGCATTGCACGCCGCGCAGGCGGGCACCACGTTGTCCACCGTGTAGCGGCCCCCGCGGGAGATCGCCATGACGCAATCGCGCTGCAGCGGCCTACCCGTGGCCCCGCAGTAGGCGCAGCCGTTCCAGGCTTCCTTGAGCGCCGCCCACTGCTCCTCGGTCAGGTCGTTGACAACCGCCCTGACGCGGCGGGTGCGCCTGCGCGCGGCGCGGGCTCGCCGAGAGTTGGGGGCCGCCATGGCCCGATCTTCTCAGCGCGAGCGCGCACGGGCGCACACCTCGCGGCGGCGTGTCGGGGGTCAGCCCGCGTCGAACTGGCGCGCCTTCAGCGAGCGCTCCACACCGGCACGGCCCTCGAGCACCAGCCGGCGCAGCGCCGACGGCAGCTCACCGGCGAGGAACTCGTCGGCTGCCGCCAGCGCGTCGGCGCTGATGTCCCACGACGGGTAGAGCCCGACGACCACCGTCTGGGCCACCTCACTGGACCGGCGTTCCCACACCCCGGGAATCGCCGCGAAGTAGCGCGCGGTGAACGGTGCCAGCAGCGCACCCTGGCCGGGCTGGCCGAAGCCGCCGATGATCGAGCGGGCGGTGATGTTGGGCAGCGTGTCGTCCTCGACGACCTGCTGCCAGGCCTGCTCCTTGACGGCGACCTGCGGACGGGCGGCGGCCGCGGCGGCGGCCTGCCGCTTGCCGGCGGCGGTCGGGTCGCGCTGGGCCTCGCCGTCGATGAACGGCGTCGCCGGACCGTCGGCGTCGAGGTCGCCGCTGGCCGCCAGCGCGGTGACGATGCGCCAGCGCAGATCGGTGTCGATGACCAGGCCCGACAGGTTCACCGCGGCCGGCTCGTTGTCCAGCAGGGTCGCCAGCACGGCGACGTGGTTACGGGACAGTACTGAGGTGCACAGGGCGTTGACGAACGCCAGCTGATGGTCGGATCCAGGTGCGGACTCGCGCGCCAGGTCCAGCAACCGGTCGGCGAATGCCGGCCAGCCGTTGTCCTTCGCCCAGGCCGGGTCGGCGTAGGAGTTCAGGGCGGTCTGGGCCTGCAGCAGCAGTCGCTGGGCCACCCCGACCTCGGTTTCGGCCTGCACACCGCTCATCACCAGCGCCACGAAGTCGCGGGCCTTGAGTTCGGCGTCGCGGGTCATCTCCCAGGCCGCCGACCACACCAGTGTGCGGGGCAGCGGCTCAGCGATGTCGGCGATGCGACTCAGCGCGGTGCGCAGCGAATCCTCGTCGAGGCGCAGCGAGCAGTACGTCAGGTCGTCGTCGTTGACCAGGATCAGCTGGCCACGCGAAACACCTTGCAGCGCAGGAACTTCGGTGATCTCACCGGAGACGTCGAGCTCCTCGCGGTGCACCCGCACCAGCTTGCCGGTCAACGGGTCGTCGTCATAGATGCCGACAGCCAGCCGGTGCACCCGGGTTTCCCCGGCGCCCGGCGCCGCCCCGCCCTGGGTGATCGCGAACCGGGTGAACCGCCCGGCGTCGTCGACGTCGAAGTCGGCGCGCAGCGTGTTCAGGCCGGTGGTCTTGAGCCACTGGCGGCCCCAGTCGGACAGGTCGCGGCCCGAGGCCTTCTCCAGCGCACCCAGCAGGTCGCTGAAGGTGGCGTTGTCGAAGGCGTGCGCGGCGAAGTAGTCGCGCAGGCCGGCCAGGAAATGCTCCAGACCGACGTAGGCCACCAGCTGCTTGAGCACGCTGGCACCCTTGGCGTAGGTGATGCCGTCGAAGTTCACCTCGACCGCGTGCAGGTCAGGGATGTCGGCGGCCACCGGGTGCGTCGAGGGCAGCTGATCCTGGCGGTAAGCCCACGACTTCTCCACGTTGGCGAACGTCGTCCAGGCCTGGTCGTACTCGGTGGCCTCGGCCTGACACAGCACCGAGGCGAACGTCGCGAACGACTCGTTGAGCCACAGGTCGTCCCACCACGTCATGGTGACCAGGTCGCCGAACCACATGTGCGCCATCTCGTGCAGCACCGTCTCGGCGCGCCGCTCGTAGCTGTAGCGGGTCACCTTGGACCGGAAGACGTAGTCCTCCAGGAACGTCACCGCGCCGGCATTCTCCATCGCGCCGGCGTTGAACTCGGGCACGAACAGCTGGTCGTACTTGCCGAACGCATAGGGCACCCCGAAGTTGCGGTGGTAGAACCCGAAACCCTGTTTGGTCTCGGTAAACAACCGCTCGGCGTCCATGAACTCGGCCAGCGAGGACCGGCAGAACAGCCCGAGCGCGATCTCGCCGTGCTCGTCGGTGTAGACGTCGTCCCAGCGGGCATACGGCCCGGCGATCAGCGCCACCAGGTAGGTACTCATCCGCGGGGTGGTGAGGAACGTGTGCACCTTGGTCTGGCCGGCGTCCGCCACGGTGGTGGTGGCCCCGTTGGAGATGACCTGCCAGTGCGCGGGTGCGGTGACCGTCACGTCGAAGGTGGCCTTGAGGTCTGGCTGGTCGAAGCAGGCGAACATGCGCTTGGCATCGGCGGTTTCGAACTGCGAGTACAGGTACACCTCGCCGTCGACGGGGTCGACGAAGCGGTGCAGACCCTCACCGGTGTTCGAGTAGCGGCAGTCGGCCTCCACCACGAGGGTGTTCTGCTTGGCCAGCCCGCGCAGCGCGATGCCGGTGGACTCGTCATAGCCGGACACGTCGATCGCCTGGCCGTTGAGGACCGCACTGTGCACGGTGTCGGCCGCCAGGTCGATGTAGGTGTCGGCGCCGGGCAGCGCCTCGAACTCGACGGTCGTGGTCGACCGGAAGGTCTTCTCGCTGGATTCGATCCCCGGGTCGCTACGCTCCTGCCCGCCGGAAGTGAGATCCAGAACGATCTGGTAGTTGTCGACGGTGATCAGCGCAGCGCGCTCGACGGCCTCATTGCGGGTGAGATTGGGAAGCACGTGTTCCAACTTATCGTGAGAGGGAACACTCGACTCTGTTGACGAGTTGTGCTCGACGTCATATCCGTCCATCCGAGGAGCCCGCATGTCCGAGAAGTCCCGCGCCGATTTCTGGTTCGACCCGCTGTGCCCGTGGTGTTGGATCACCTCGCGCTGGATCCTCGAGGTCGAAAAGGTCCGCGACATCGACGTGAGCTTCCACGTGATGAGCCTGGCCGTGCTCAACGAGGGCCGCGACCTCCCCGAGCAGTACCAGGAGATGATGAAGAAGGCGTGGGGGCCGGTGCGGGTGGCCATCGCCGCCGAGCAGGCCCACGGCAATGAGGCGCTCGCCCCGCTGTACACCGCGATGGGCACCCTGATCCACAACGAGGACAACAAGAACCTCGAGGAGGTCATCGTGAAGTCGCTCGACCAGGCCGGGCTCCCGGCCGAGCTGGCCAAGGCCGCCACCGACGGGTCCTACGACGACGCACTCCGCAAAAGCCACCACGCCGGGATGGACGCCGTCGGCGACGACGTCGGCACCCCGACGATCCACGTCAACGGGGTCGCGTTCTTCGGCCCGGTGCTGTCGAAGATCCCGCGTGGCGAAGAAGCCGGCAAGCTCTGGGACGCCTCGGTGACGTTCGCGGCCTACCCGCACTTCTGGGAGCTCAAGCGCAGTCGCACCGAGCCGCCGCAGTTCGACTGACCCCGCTCGGGTTGCAGCCGAGGGCCCGCGGCACCAGAGTCTTCGCATGACAGTTGCCGAGCCCACCACCGACGGCACCTACCGCGATCGGATCATCGCGGTCGAACCGGGCGGAAACGAATTCATCGCCGAGGAAGACCGGCACGGTAAGCCCCACCAGTTGTTCTGGACGTGGACCTCGCCGAACCTGGAATTCGCGACGATCTTCGTCGGCGTGCTGGCGGTGGCCGTCTACGGCATGAGCTTCTGGCAGGCCGTGGCCGGGATCGTCCTGGGAACCGGGCTCGGCGCGGTCGCGCACTACCTGCTCTCGGCGCGCGGCCCGCTGCACGGCGTGCCGCAGATGGTGCTGGGGCGGTTGTCGTTCGGATTCAAGGGCAACGCGGTGCCCGCCGTCCTCATGTCGGTGACCGCCGGAGTGGGCTGGTTCGCCACCAACAGCGTCAGCGGAGCGTATGCGCTGGCGGCCTTGTTCGGCATCGGTCCGCTGGTCGGTCTGGTCATCATCGTGCTGGTGCAGACGGCGTTCGCGTTCTTCGGCCACAACCTGGTGCAGGCCTTCGAGCGCTGGTCGTTCCCGGTGCTTGCGGTGATCTTCGCCGTCGCATCGGTGGCCATCCTGCTCAAGTCGAATGTCGCTGCGCCGGCACTGGATCCGATCGTGGGCGACGGTTCCCTCGGCGGCTTCCTGCTGACCGTCGGCACGGCGTTCGGCTACGCCGCGGGCTGGACGCCCTACGCCGCGGACTACACCCGCTACCTGCCGTCCACGGTCTCGACCGCGCTCACCGGGCTCTACGCCTCGGCGGGGCTGTTCCTGTCGTGCGCGTTGCTCGAGATCGTCGGCGCCGCATCGGTCACGATCGGGCCCGCCCTGTCGGACAACCCGACCCAGGCGTTCACCGGCGAGCTGGCCACACCGCTGGCCAAGGCCACCCTGCTGGCCATCGCGATCGGGGCCATCGCCGCGAACTCCATCAACATCTATTCCGGCGCAATGGCTTTCGTGACAATCGGGGTCAAACTGCCCCAGCACATCGCCCGCGCGCTGGTCACGGTGTTCTTCGGCGTCGCCGGGTTTCTGGTGGCATGGTGGGCACTGCCCGACGCTGCCGCCAGCTACGAGGCCTTCCTGCTGATCATCGCCTACTGGATCGGGCCGTGGCTCGGCGTGGTGTTCGCCGATCAGTACCTGCGCCGCGGCCAGCCCATCGCAGGGTTCCTCTACGACCGCAGTTACACCAACTGGGGCGGGTTCGCGTCGTTCGCCGCCGGCCTGGTGATCTCGGTGCTGCTGTTCTCCAACCAGGAGAAGTTCGTCGGCTATATCGCACGCGGCGTCCCGCAACTGGGCGACATCACGTTCTTCGTCGGCTTCCTGATTGCCGGCGCCGGTTATCTTGTGTTGTGCCGTTCGAAGATCGCCGCGGAGCGCACCGCGGTATGACACCGCAGGACATGCTCGACGTCGCCTACGAAGAGGCCCGAAAAGGCTTCGCGGAGGGCGGAATTCCGATCGGTGCGGCGCTGTTCAGCGCCGACGGGGTGTTGCTGGGCCGCGGCCACAACATGCGGGTGCAGCAGGACGACCCGTCGATCCACGCCGAGACCGCTGCGTTCCGCAACGCCGGCCGCCAGACCGACTACCGCTCGACGATCATGGCCACCACGCTCTCGCCGTGCTGGTACTGCTGCGGGCTGGTGCGGCAGTTCAACATCGGCGCCCTGATCATCGGCGACGCGCGAACCATTGTGTGGGGGCACCCCGAACTCGCTGCGCACGGGGTCAAGATCACCGTGCTCGACGACGACCGCTGCTACGACCTGCTCAACGAATTCATCGCCGCCAAACCCCATCTGTGGAACGAGGACATCGGGGTGGCCGAATGATCGCCGCGGTCGACATCTCCCGCTGGCACGCCGGGGGAGCCGAGGCCGACGCGGTGGCCGCCGAACTCGACGAGGGCCTGCAGCAGGCGGGCTTCATCCTGGTCACCGGCCACGGGATCGACCCGGAGCTGACCGCCGCCGTCCGCGCCGCGGCGCGCGAGTTCTTCGCGTTGCCCGACGAAGTCAAACGGCAGTACTCGGTGACCGTCGGCGGGCACGGCTGGATCGCACCCGGGGCCGAGGCCAATGCCTACGCCGAAGGCACCGAGACGCCGCCGGATCTCAAGGAGAGCTACAGCCTGGGTGCGGAGACCGCCGTCGGCGACCCCGAGGTGGACCGGATCTGGTTCGCCCCGAACGTCTGGCCCGGCGAGGTACCCGACCTGCAGAGCCTGGTCACCCGGTACACCGCGGCGATGCGCCGACTGGCCGACGACCTGCTGGCGTTGATGGCCCACGCGCTGCACCTGCCGGCCAACCCGTTCGTCGACCTGGCCGACCGGCCCACCTGGACGATGAACATCAACCACTACCCGCCGATCAGCGTGGTGGGGGAGCCCGAACCCGGCCAGTTCCGGATCGGTCCGCACACCGACTTCGGCACCGTGACCATCCTTGACCGCGAGCCGGGAGCCGGTGGCCTGCAAGTCTTTTCCGAGACCGGCGGATGGGAAGACGCACCCTACGACCCGGCTGCGCTGACCGTCAACATCGGTGACTTGCTCGAGTACTGGAGCGGCTATCGCTGGCCGTCGGGGCGGCACCGGGTACTGCCGCCGCAGCCGCACGCTCCCGAAGAGGATCTGGTCTCGCTGATCTATTTCTACGAGGCCAACCACGACGCGCTCGTCACCCCACTGGGCCCGCCGATCGGCAAGGTCGCGGGCCTGGCGCCGGTCACGTCATCGGCCTTCATCAAGGAACGGTTGGACGCCATCACCGTTGGCTGATGTCGGGCTGGGCACCGCGTCGAGATCGGCAATAGCCTTTTCGCTCAACGTGATAGCGCCCGCGGCGACGTTCTCTTCCACGTGGCCGACCGACCCGGTGCCGGGAATGAGCAAGATTGCGGGGGAGTGGGCGAGCAACCATGCCAGTCCCACCTGCGCCGGCAGGGCATCGACTTCGGTCGCGATGCGCGTCACCACCGGATTGTCGGCGACCTTGGGGAAGCCCGGAAAGCCGGACCCCAGAGGGAAATACGGGGCCCAGGCGATGTCGTTGGCAGCGCAGAACCTCAGCCCGTCCTCATGGGTCCGGTCGAGCAGGTTGTAGGCATTCTGTACGCAGACGATGCCGGCAGGAACGGCTCGGCGCACAGTCGCCAGCGGGACGTTGCTGATCCCGATCGCGCCGATCTTGCCCTCGTCGCGCAGCGCGATCAGCTCGGCCAGCTGGTCGTCGAGATCCACCTGCTGATCGCCCTCGGCGAGCAATCCGGGTCCGATGTCCGCGCGACGCAGGTTCACCACCGGGATCTGATCCAGGCCCAGGGTTTCGAGATCCAGTTCGACGGACGCGCGTAACTCGGTCGGCTTCTGGGCCAGGGTCAGTGGTACCTCCGCACCCGGCACCGACCGCGCCCCGACCTTGCTCACGATCACCAGGTCCTCGGGATACGGCGCAAGCGCGCGCCATATGCGACGGTTCACCTCGCCGTCACCGTAGAACGACGCGGTGTCGATGTGGTTGATGCCCAATTCGACCGCGCGGCGAAGCAGGGCCACCGCGTCCTCGATCGGCGGGGTGGCGACGTTCATCGCGCCGTAGCCGACCCGGGCCACGCGTCGGCTGCCCAGCCTGGCTGTTCCAGCGGGTGGGGAAATGGCTGCCATGATGCTCCTGAACTGTCATACTCGGCGATGCGGAGGAACCTCCGGTTAGTCGACGATAGCAAAACGGAGGAGCCTCCGCTATGGCCGAGCCTGCGCGGGCCGACGCGCTGCGCAACCGTGAGCGGCTGCTGGCCGCCGCCGCCGCGGCGTTCACCGCAGCCGACGGCCCGGTCTCGCTGGAGGGCATTGCCCGCGCGGCCGGTGTCGGGATCGGCACGCTGTACCGGCATTTCCCCAGTCGGGAAGTGCTGACCGAGGCGGTTTACCGCGCCGAACTGGCCGAAGTCGCGGCGTCAGCCGCGCAACTGCTGGACCGGCACCCCCCGGCGACCGCCCTTCGCCGCTGGATGGACCGCTACGCGGAGTTCGTCGCCGCCAAGCGCGGCATGGCCGAGTCGCTGCGCGCCGTCTTCGAATCCGGAGCCATGAGGCCCAGTGACACTATGACCAGCATCGTCGGCGCCGCCGAGGTGCTGCTGGCCGCCGGTGTCGCCGAGGGCAGCGTCCGTGCCGACGTGCGTGCCGATGACTTCGTGTCCAGCCTGCTGGGCATCATGCTCACCAGTGGTTCGGCTGAGCAGGCCCAGCGGATGATGGACCTTCTCGCGGCCGGAGTGGTCGCCCACTAGGGTTACCGCCATGCGTGTCTACCTCGGCGGCGATCACGCCGGATACGAACTCAAGCAGGCCATCATCGAGCATCTGAAGAAGACCGGCCACGAGCCGATCGACTGCGGCGCTTTCGACTATGACGCCGACGACGACTACCCGGCCTTCTGCATCGCTGCGGCGCTGCGCACGGTCGCCGACCCCGGCAGCCTGGGCATCGTGCTCGGCGGTTCGGGCAACGGTGAGCAGATCGCAGCCAACAAGGTTCCCGGTGCCCGGTGCGCCCTGGCGTGGAGCATCGAGACCGCGTCACTGGCCCGCGAGCACAACAACGCCCAGCTGATCGGTATCGGCGGCCGGATGCACACCCAGGAGGAGGCGCTGGCCATCGTCGACGCCTTCGTGAGCACCCCGTGGTCACAGGCGCCGCGTCACCAGCGTCGCATCGACATCCTCGCCGAGTACGAGCGCGACCACGTGCCGCCGCCGGTGCCCGGCGCCTAGCCGTGCCCGAGGGGCATACCCTTCACCGGCTGGCCCGGCTGCATCACCGCCGCTTCGCCGGCGCCCCGGTCGCGGTGTCCAGCCCCCAGGGCCGGTTCACCGACGCGGCGGTGGTCAACGGCCGGGTGTTCACCCGCGCCTCGGTGTGGGGCAAGCATCTGTTCCACCACTACGACGGCGGGCCGATCGTGCACGTGCACCTCGGTCTTTACGGCACCTTCACCGAGGCTGCGGTGCCGATGGCGTTACCGGTCGGGCAGGTACGGATGCGCGTCGTCGGCGTTGAGTACGGCACCGACCTGCGCGGCCCGACCGCCTGTGAGCTGCTCGACGAGGCCCAGGTGTCTGCCATCGTGGCCCGGCTGGGCCCGGACCCGCTGCGCCGCGACGCCGACCCGGACTTGGCCTGGGCGCGAATCATCAAGTCCCGTAAGCCGATCGGCGCGCTTCTGATGGACCAGAGTGTGATGGCCGGTGTCGGTAACGTCTACCGCTGCGAGTTGCTGTTCCGCCAGCACATCGACCCTCACCGGCCGGGCCGCGACATCACCCCCGAGGAGTTCGCCGGCGCCTGGGCAGATCTTGTCGACCTGATGAAGGTCGGGGTGCGCCGCGGCAAGATCGTGGTGGTGCGCCCCGAACATGACCACGGCGCACCGTCGTATCGGCCCAATCGACCGCGCACTTACGTTTACCGCCGCGCGGGTGAGGATTGCCGGGTGTGCGGCACGCCGGTGCGGACCGCTGAGCTGGAGGGCCGCAACCTGTTCTGGTGTCCGACCTGCCAGCTGTGAGCTTTGGCGGGCCTGGCTCACGCCTTCTTGGTCCGGCGGTAGTAGTCCCGCCAGATCAGCCGGTGGATCGGAATCAGTCGCGGAATCGAGCGGACCCCGGGGATGAACGGAACCAGCATCAGCCCCGCGGTCAACAACATCATCAGAGCCCAGATGAGAGCGTCGGCATTGTCTGACGTGGAGAACGGCGGAATCTGATACCAGAAGGTGTACAGCCACATCCAGGGCTGGCCGGGCGCATTGCCCACCTCGTTCATCATTCCCCACTGATCGCCGCCCAGGTTCTTGGCGCGGGCCTGATCCTCGAAGTAGGCACCGTCGCCGAGGAGCAGCAGCGATTTTGTTGCGTCACCACCATAGAAGTTCCCCGACGATGTCAGGGCGCCCTCGATGCCGCCGCCACGGGCCAGGTTCAGAAACGACGTCGACAGAGCCGGCACCGGACCGTAATCGCCTGCCGCGACTTTGGACGGGTCGCCACCCGCACCCGTCGCGGGCGCCTCGTCGGTGGCCGGTGTCCCGATGGCGTCGGAATAGTCGGTGGCCCATTTTGTACGTTGATCAGCGGGTGCTGCATTCCACTGAGCAAGTGCCGCAGACAGTTTGGGATCGTTGGCCACCTGCCCAAGTGGGCCGAGAACCAGGTCCGCCGAGTCGACTGGTAGCCGTACCCCACCGATCTTCTGCAGCGGTATCGGGCCGATCTTCTGGCCCTCGGACGCGGTGTTGTACGGCGGGCCGTAGCTAGCACTGGCGGTGGTTCCCGCGAGCTCGCCGACCGCGGTCATCACGACGTCGTCGGGCGCGTTCTGTGCCCAGGCGGCCATCGTGATCGGCGGGTCGTCCGGCGAGGAGAAGATCGCCGCAAGGCCCACACTGAGAACCAGCACCACGACAAGCGCGATGACGAACTCTTTGACCAGATCGTATGGGCGAGTGGGGAAATCGTGCGAGTCGGGCGTTTTGCGGGCCATGGCTCAGGCCTCCACGTCGGCGTCGATGGGCGGGACGACGCCGTGGCGTCGAACGAGCACCACGTGCACGAGCGTGAGGGCCACGACCACCAGGGGCAGCAGCACGATGTGCCACATGAGCATCTGGCCAGGGTCGAGGACGTTGAACCACGCGCCCACCCCGACCGAGTTGAGGCCGTCCTTGGCTTCGTTGCCGATCCACTGCGAGTCGAAGTTGCTCTGTGACAGGAATCCGGTGAAGGACGTGCCGATCGAGATCGCGAACAACACGACTCCGGTGATCCAGGTCATCGACCTGCCGCCGCGCCACGCTGCCATCCAGAACTTGCCCCACAGGTGGATCACCATGAACCCGAAGAGCAGTTCCACACTCCACAGGTGAACGGAGTTCACATATCGGCCCAGTGTCGAGACGTGCCACCAGGCCGAGCCGCCCATCGCCAGAACACACCCGGACCCGATCACGATCGCAAGGGACGCGATGGTGAGTACTCCGAAGACATAGATCCATGACGCGACGTAGACGGGTTGGCGGTCAGGCAGGGCCTGGCCCGGCGGAACGAGCCCGACGATCCGATTCCGTAGGCCCGTCGTCCAATTCGTCGAACCGGTGGCGTTCGTCATGAGTTCTCACCACCGTCGGACTCGTCACCGTGTCCGGACGGGAATGGCACTACCAAAGCGAGGATGAAAAGGACGACCATCACGGCGATGATGGTCAGGTTGGCGACAGAAATCTGGATCACACCCCAGTGGAGATAGAGTCCAGCCCCCTCCGCGACAAGTCTGTCGGTCATTGAACCCAGTTTCATTCGACGGGACTGCTACGGCCAACGCCCGTTGCGAGAACGGCGTCCCGACAATGTCTAACGTCGAAAGATTTGTGGGCTCAAAGAACAATTCCCGCATGCAAATACGCGGGTCCTCAGAAGTCGCCGAACCCGCCGAAGTCGCCGCCGCCGAAGTCGCCGAGCCCGCCGCCGTCGCCGCCCCAGCCGCCACCGCTGTCGGCCCAGCCGCCGCTGTCACCGCCACCCCAGCCGCCGCCGTCGCCGGCCCAGCCACCGTCCTGGCCGCCGGCGTCTAGGCCTTGGTCGTAACCCTGATCGAAGCCCTGGTCGAAGCCCGTGCCGAAACCGTTCTCGAAGCCAGAGGCGTCATAGCCGACACCACCCATGCCGGAGAACAGCGAGTCGAACAACAGCACCGAACCGACACCCCAGGCGCCGGCCACCAGTGCGGTCTTCCACCACGGTTCGGAATACCAGCCGGCCGGCACCGGGCGCCCGGCCACCCGGCCACCCGGGTAGTAGTTCGGCGTGCGCGACGTCGGCACCGGCGAGGCCTCGATCTGACGGCCCTCGAACTCGACCTTGCGATCCTCGGTGACCGCGCCGGCCGACTTCTGGCCGGAGATCAGCTCCAGCTCCGGTCCGGGGTCCATGCCCATCGCGGTGCGGGCGGCGCGCACGTAGTACAGCCCTTCCAGGGCACTCTCCTTGGCCAGTAGCGCCTGCTTGGCCGTAGTCGCCTGGTCGATCTGGGACGACGCCG
Organism: Mycobacterium sp. DL592; assembly: GCF_011694515.1. NCBI lineage: Bacteria > Bacillati > Actinomycetota > Actinomycetes > Mycobacteriales > Mycobacteriaceae > Mycobacterium > Mycobacterium sp. DL592. Next base: position 1,660,448 of record NZ_CP050192.1, read on the forward strand.
CGGTGAACCGCTCCGAAGCGTCAGCCAGCGCCTGGTTGGAGGCGTCATTGGTGCCGTTGAGGTTGAGCACCTGACCGCCGAGACGTTCGATGATCCGGCGTGCATCGGCCTTCGCGTCGGCCAGGCTGGCTGCATTGCGATTGCCCGAAGCCCGCGACGAACTCCACACCGCCAGCGCGATCGCGGCGACGACCACCAGGATGAGCACTACGAGCACACCATTCATGGCACCTACAGTACCGAGCCGGGGCCAGTGCTCCCGCAGTTGAGAATTTGCCTGTCAGAGAACGCCGATGGCGCGGTAGACCTCGTCGGACAGTGCGGTGCTGCGCGGGTCGGCGTTGCACTTGGTGGCGTCGAAGTAGTTCATCACGTAGGCGTAGCCGATCCGGTTCTCCAGGTCGACGAAACCGAACGAGCCGCCGGATCCGCCGTGGCCGAAGCTGAGCAGATTGGGTCCGGCGACCCCGCGCTGGTTAAGCATGTAGCCCAGGCCCCAGCCGTGGTCGGCGACCCGCGGGCCGAGCACCACGTCGGTGTCGAACCCGCCCTGTGACACCCGGGCCGCGTGCATCTGCTCACGGCTGAGCAGCTTCTCCTGAGCCAGTCCGTTGTAGAAGGTGGCCAGTCCCAGCGCGGAGACATGGCCGTTGGTACCGGGGAATTCGGCTGTGCGCCAACGGGTCAGCTCGTTGGAGCCGAGTTCGTCGTCGGGGACGAAGCCCATCGCGACAGACAGTCCGGCCATCGGATGTTCGTCCAGCGACGACGGGTGCCCGGGTGCCTGGCCGCTGCTGAGCACGTCGCGGATATGTGGCTTGTTCACCATCTCCGCGCAGCGGGAGTGTTCGGCGGCGGGCAGTCCGATATGGACGTCGATACCCATCGGCTCGGCGATCTCGGTGCGCAGGTACTGCCCGATGGTCCGGCCGCTGACCCGGCGCACGACCTCGCCGAGGATGAAGCCGAAGCTGACCATGTGATAGCCCTGCGCGGTGTCGGGCGTCCACCACGGCGCGGCGGCGGCGAGTTCTTCGCACACCCGGTCCCAGTCGGTGGTGTCACTCCAGTGCAGTCGGGTGCGTGGGCCGATCACCCCCGAGCGGTGTCCGAGCACGGAGGCGACGGTGATGTCCTGCTTGCCGTTGCGGCCGAATTCGGGCCAGTAGGTGGCCACCGGTGCGGACAGGTCGATCTCCCCGCGGTCGGCGAGCAGGTGAACGCACGTGCTCGTCAGGCCTTTGGTGCCGGAGAACACGCTGGCCAAAGTGTTCTCCCGCCAGTGCCTGCGCCGGCGCGCGTCGGCGTACCCGCCCCACAGGTTGACCACGAGCTCCCCGTCGACCCACACCGCCACGGCGGCGCCCACCTCATGACGGTCGGTGAAGTTCGCGACGAAGGCCTCGCGCACCGCGCCGAATCCCGCGACACATATGCCGCCGAGGGGGATGGGGTTACTCAACGCGCCTCCTGGTCGGGAATCCCTGACCGGCGTCGGGACCGAACCTGAATCTACGACGATCGACCGTATCCGCCGAAGCTGCGAACTTGATTGGAGCCGAACCGACATCGTGTCGTGACCAGCGGATTCCATGCTTCCCGAGCGCTCGCTCGGTCGGCACTTCACACTCAGACGTCGAACGACGACGGTGGTTCCAGGAGGACGATGAGCACCGACCCCGCTGTACGCACCGCCGTGGTCTTCGTCCACGGTCTGCTCGAACGCCGGCCGATGGACACCTTCGACACCATCGCCAAGACGGTGCTGGCCCCGCGGAACGGACGCTGGGACTACCACCCGCTGGCACTTGAGAGCACCGACTCCTACGAGGCGCGGCGCTACAGCACAGCCTCGGTGGACCTGTTCGAGTACGACTGGTCGTTCTTGATGACGAGCACCCGCTATGCGGGTTTCGGCTCTGCATTGCTGCGGGTGTTCGTGCGCCGGCCGCGCCACGTGCCCGACCAGATCTTCGGCATCTGGCGGGCGGCGTGGCTGGCGGTATTGATTCCTACCGCGGTGCTGGTGGCGCTGGCCGTCGTCGGCGGGTACCTGCTGCACACCGGAATCCCCGGCTGGATTCTCGGGGTGGTCAGCAGCGTGGTGGTGCTGAGTATCGCGTTGGCGGTGTTCCGCATGCTGCCCCGCGCGCTGACCCGGAGCTTTCTGACCACCGGATTTGTCAACGTCGCGCGCTACTTCGACCTGCAGCCCGAATCTCACGTGGCACGGCGCGCCATCCGGGGCGGCCTCGTCGACCTGTTGCACACGCTGCAGCAGGGCCGCTACGCGCGCGTCGTCGTGGTCGGACACGGCCTCGGCGGATTCATCGCCTACGACGCGTTGACGACACTGTGGGCTGAAACCCATCAACTGCGCGCCGAAGCGGCCGGCCCCGGCTCGCTGACGCAGCCGGACGTTCCTGGCTCCGTCGAAGAGTTCCAAGCCGAACAATTCGCGTTGTGGCAGCGGCTGAGAAGTCAGGGAAATCCCTGGCGTACAACCGATTTCGTCACGCTAGGGACACCGATGGCGTTTGCCGACCTTTTTGTCGCGAGGCCGCCGATCCTGGCCGGCGCCGCCCGCACCGATCGGCGGCATGCGCTGTTCGAATCGTTGGCCCGCAGGGGAGTCGTGGTGTGTTGCCCACCGCTTCCTGATGAGTCCGGCGATGCGGGCACGCTCGGCGGGCTGTCGCCGTTCGCGGTGACCCGCTGGACCAACATCTGGTTTCCGGTGACCCGCGGCAGCGTGCGGGGTGACTGGTTCGGCGGCGGCTTGGCTCCACTGTTCGGGCCGGGAATCCGCGACATCGCGGTGACCGGCAACCGGCCCGAACGGTTGCGACCCGGAGTGCCACAGACGAAGTACTTCGCCTACCCGGATCGCGGCGACGTCGGCGACGTCGCCGTTCATCTCCGCAGCGTCCTCGCCCTCGACGAGCGAAGCGGCCTGGCGGCGTCGGTCTCGGCGCCCGAACCCGATCCGTCCACAGTCGATCGGGTGGTGTACCGCTCGTGGCAGCGCAGCATGTGACCGCGTCGCGGGTGGTGTGCGCCCCTTAGTCGGTGGACGTCGTCTTGCCGCGCTTGCTGCTGCCGATCGCTGCTGAACCGGTCGACTTCTTGGCGTCGCGGTCCGCCGTGGGTGTGGTGTCCCGTGCGGAGTTGTCGTTCGGGGTTGCGGCCGCCCTCGCGGTGGCAGGAGTCGCGATCGTCCTGGCGGGCGCCGTGGCAGCGGCAGCGTCGCGGTTGCTTCGCCCCACACTTTTGCGGACAGGTTCGGCGGTGCTCTCGCCAGAGTCAGCGGCGGCCGCGCTGGCGGCGGCCGGCCGGGCCTGCGCCGCCGCAGCGCTGCCGCAGTTCTGGCCGAAGAAACACACCGGGACTGTCGGCACCCTGGGTATGTGCAGGAAGTCCAGCAATGGATTGACCAGGCCAGCGAAGCCATTCCATGCGTAGACGACTGCGCCCAGGGCCACGACGACCCCGCCCACGCCGATCGCCAGCAGGCCGGGCACCGGGCCCAGACCGAGACTGTTGAGGTAGTCCAGGAACGATGCCGCCAGCGCCAACAGGTCCGGCGGCGATGACGACGTAGCCGAGGCGGTGGCCGACGCAGCCGGGGAGGCCGAGGTTCGGCTCGCTGCCGCGGGTCGTACGGCCGCCGGGCCGGGCACGCTGGGCGGGCTGGCCACCGCAGCGAACGGCGCAGAGATCCTCACCACAGCGGTGCTCACGTCTGCCGTCGTGACTGCCGCGAGCTGCAGCAGATGACTTTCGGCATGCGGAGCCGCAACACCGGTGATCGTCGGTGGCGCGGTTAACAGGCCCAGGGTCACGATGCCGACACTGGCGGCAGCCAACCCGGCGGAGTACGGGCGGGCAGACGTGGACTCGAATGGTCGGGGCATCGTTACCTCCGGTCGGGGCTCACACGAACGGGATCGATCCTCGCATCGGGAGGGCGATTCGAAGCGGCTTCACGGCAACATGACCGGGTCGGATCGGCGCAATCACCCTCCCGGCATCCGCTTCGACCGCACAAAAAGGCCCTGAACTGCACGGGCAGTTCAGGGCCATGATCTGAGCGGGCGACGGGAATCGAACCCGCGTAGCTAGTTTGGAAGACTAGGGCTCTACCATTGAGCTACGCCCGCGTGCATTGCGCGAGCCCAAATGTACCGGCGGCTCCCAGATCAAATCCAGTCGGCCCTGTCGAACCCCTCCTCGACAAGGTGGATTGAGGCTGAGCAGCGGTGGGGCCGTAGGATCGCGGGCGCGAGAAAACAGCACGGGGTGTAGCGCAGCTTGGTAGCGCATCCGCTTTGGGAGCGGAAGGCCGCAGGTTCAAATCCTGTCACCCCGACACGCCCTACAACCACGCGTCAACGAAGAACTACACCGAGGAGCACCGCAGTGAAGAGCACCGTCGAGAAGTTGAGCCCGACCCGGGTTCGCATCAACGTGGAGGTGCCCTTCACGGAATTGCAGCCCGACTTCGAGCGCGCTTACAAGGAGCTCGCCAAGCAGGTCCGACTGCCGGGGTTCCGGCCGGGCAAGGCTCCCGCCAAGCTTCTCGAGGCACGCATCGGCCGCGGCGCCGTGCTCGAGCAGGTCGTCAACGACGCACTGCCCAGCCGCTACAGCGAAGCCGTCACCACCACCGAGGTGCGCCCGCTGGGCCAGCCGGACATCGAGATCACCAAGATCGAGGACGGCGAGGAGCTGGTCTTCACCGCCGAGGTCGACGTGCGGCCCGACATCGAGCTGCCCGATCTGTCTGAGCTGAAGATCTCGGTGGACTCCATCGAGGTCTCCGACGAGGACGTCGACAACGAGCTGCAGTCGCTGCGGGCCCGCTTCGGCACCCTCAAGGGTGTGGAGCGCCCCGCGCAGGAAGGTGACTTCGTCTCCATCGATCTGTCGGCCACCGTTGACGGCGAGGACGTCCCCGAGGCGTCGACCGAGGGGCTTTCCCACGAGGTCGGGTCCGGCCAGCTCATCGACGGCCTCGACGAGGCCATCGTCGGACTCTCGGAGGGCGAGTCGAAGGTGTTCACCACCAAGCTCGTCGCCGGTGAGCACGCCGGCAAGGACGCCGAGGTGACGGTCACCGTCAAGTCGATCAAGGAACGCGAGCTGCCCGAGGCCGACGACGAGTTCGCCCAGCTGGCAAGCGAATTCGACACCATCGAAGAACTCAAGGCCAACCTCGTCGAGCAGGTCAACCGCGTCAAGCGCATCCAGCAGGCCGAGCAGATCCGCGACAACGCCCTCGAGCTGCTGCTGGAAAAGGTCGACGTGCCGCTGCCGGAGGCGATCGTGCAGGCGCAGGTCGACGAGACCGTCCACAACGCCATCCACGGCCTCGATCACGACGAGGCCAAGTTCGCCGAGGCGCTCGAAGCCCAGGGCAGCTCGCGTGAGCAGTTCGACGCCGACACCCGCGAGGCAGCCGAGAAGGCGGTCAAGACCCAGCTGCTGATGGACGCCATCGCCGACGATCTCGAGATCCAGGTCGGCCAGAACGACCTGACCGAGCGCCTGGTGCTGATGTCACGTCAGTACGGCATCGAGCCGCAGCAGCTGCTGGGCATTCTGCAGCAGAACAACCAGCTGCCGGCGATGTTCGCCGACGTGCGTCGTGGCCTGACCGTCGCCGCGGTGGTCGAGGCGGCCACCGTCACCGACACCGATGGCAACGTCGTCGACACCAGCGAGTTCTTCGGGCCGCCCGCCGGTGCCGAGTCCGCCGAGACCGCCGAGGTCGAGGACGAGGCCGGCGAGTCTAACGACGACGACGCGCAAGCCAAGGCCGACGAGGCCGAATAACGCCGACAGCGAAAGCGCGCTCCTCAGGGAGTGCAGATTGCCGCTGGTTGGTTAGGGTCGGGTAGAACTTCGATTAGTTCAAGGTCTGTAGAAAGCAGGTATCAAGTCGTGACTCATATGCGTTCGGGCATGCCAGGGCTGAACCTTTCCGACTCGGTGTATGAGCGGTTGCTCGCCGAGCGCATCATCTTCCTCGGCTCCCAAGTCGACGACGACATCGCGAATAGGTTGTGCGCGCAGATCCTTCTGCTCGCCGCCGAGGATCCGACCAAGGACATCTCGCTCTACATCAACTCACCGGGCGGTTCGATCAGCGCCGGCATGGCCATCTACGACACGATGGTCCTCGCCCCGTGTGACGTGGCCACCTATGCGATGGGGATGGCCGCCTCGATGGGCGAGTTCCTGCTTGCCGCCGGCGCCAAGGGCAAGCGCTACGCCCTGCCGCACGCCCGCATCCTGATGCACCAGCCGCTGGGTGGTATCACCGGTGGCGCGGCCGACATCGCCATTCAGGCCGAGCAGTTCGCGCTGATCAAGAAGGAGATGTTCCGGCTCAACGCCGAGTTCACCGGCCAGCCGATCGAGCGCATCGAGGCCGACTCCGACCGCGACCGGTGGTTCACCGCTCAGGAAGCCCTGGAGTACGGCTTCGTCGACCACATCATCACCCGCGCCCACGTGAACGGACTCTCCAATGCCTGATACAACGCCCTTTTCTCAGGGAGACCCCCGGTTGGCGCCCCAGGCGCGCTACATCCTGCCGTCCTTCGTCGAGCACTCGAGCTGGGGCGTCAAGGAGTCCAACCCGTACAACAAGCTCTTCGAGGAACGCATCATCTTCCTCGGCGTGCAGGTTGATGACGCGTCGGCCAACGACATCATGGCCCAGCTGCTGGTGCTGGAGTCGCTGGACCCCGACCGCGACATCACCATGTACATCAACTCCCCGGGTGGCTCGTTCACCTCGCTGATGGCGATCTACGACACCATGCAGTACGTGCGGGCCGACATCCAGACTGTCTGCCTCGGGCAGGCCGCCTCGGCCGCGGCGGTGCTGCTGGCCGCGGGCACGCCGGGTAAGCGACTGGCGCTGCCCAACGCCCGCATCCTGATTCACCAGCCGTCGCTCGGCGGTGTCATTCAGGGCCAGTTCTCGGACCTGGAGATCCAGGCCGCCGAGATCGAGCGGATGCGGACCCTCATGGAGGAGACGCTGGCGCGCCACACCGGTAAAGAGGCTGCGGTCATCCGCAAGGACACCGACCGCGACAAGATCCTCACCGCCGCCGATGCCAAGGAGTACGGAATCATCGACACGGTGCTGGAGTACCGGAAGCTCTCGGCTCAGAACGCCTGATCGGTTCGCGCTGCACGCAACTCGGTGCCTATCGGTTGGGTAACGGCGGCGACACGCCAACAACCTGCGGCGCGTCCCGAGGCGACGAGAGCGGTGTCAGGGGATATGTTCACCATCACGCACGAATACCACCGACGCTATTCGGCTCTATCAGTCGCACCGTAGCGGAGCGAACGGGTAGCGTCGGGACATACACCACACAGGGTCGATGGCAACGATCGAACACCGACGGCGAAGGAAGTAGGACCCCACCACCATGGCGCGCATCGGAGACGGCGGTGACCTGCTGAAGTGCTCGTTCTGCGGCAAGAGTCAGAAGCAAGTCAAGAAGCTCATCGCGGGCCCTGGCGTGTACATCTGCGACGAGTGCATCGACCTCTGCAACGAGATCATCGAAGAGGAGTTGGCCGACGCCGACGACGTCAAACTCGATGAGTTGCCCAAGCCGGCCGAGATCCGGGAGTTCCTCGAGAACTACGTCATCGGGCAGGACACCGCCAAGCGCACGCTGGCCGTCGCCGTCTACAACCACTACAAGCGCATCCAGGCACAGGAGAAGCACCGTGACTCCCGCGCCGAGCCCGTGGAGCTGGCCAAGTCCAACATCTTGATGCTCGGCCCCACCGGCTGCGGCAAGACCTACCTGGCGCAGACGCTGGCCAAGATGCTCAACGTCCCGTTCGCCATCGCCGACGCCACCGCGCTGACCGAGGCCGGATACGTCGGTGAGGACGTCGAGAACATCCTGCTGAAGCTGATCCAGGCCGCCGACTACGACGTCAAGCGCGCCGAGACCGGCATCATCTACATCGACGAGGTCGACAAGATCGCCCGCAAGAGCGAGAACCCGTCGATCACCCGCGACGTCTCCGGCGAGGGTGTGCAGCAGGCGCTGCTGAAGATCCTCGAGGGTACGCAGGCATCGGTGCCGCCGCAGGGTGGGCGTAAGCACCCGCATCAGGAGTTCATCCAGATCGACACCACGAACGTCCTGTTCATCGTGGCGGGTGCGTTCGCCGGCCTGGAGAAGATCGTCTCCGACCGTGTCGGCAAGCGCGGCCTGGGCTTCGGTGCCGAAGTGAAATCCAAGGCCGAGATCGACACCCAGGACCACTTCTCGGAGGTCATGCCCGAGGATCTGATCAAGTTCGGGCTGATCCCGGAGTTCATCGGCCGTCTTCCGGTGGTCGCCTCGGTGACCAACCTGGACAAGGAATCCCTGGTCAAGATCCTCTCCGAGCCGAAGAACGCGCTGGTCAAGCAGTACACCAGGCTCTTCGAGATGGACGGCGTGGAGCTCGAGTTCGACGAGGATGCACTGGATGCCATCGCCGATCAGGCCATCCACCGCGGCACCGGCGCTCGAGGCCTGCGCGCGATCATGGAAGAAGTTCTGCTGCCGGTGATGTACGACATCCCCAGCCGCGACGACGTCGCCAAGGTCGTGGTGACCAAGGAGACCGTGCAGGACAACGTGCTGCCGACCATCGTCCCGCGCAAGCCGGCTCGGCCTGAGCGCCGCGACAAGAGCGCATAGCTTTCACCCTGTTCACGCTTGCGGCGAATCTGAGCTCCTGCGGGTCGCCGCAGCTGGTGCTCCGGTCGTCGCTCGACCTGGTTCAGCTCGCCGGCGAACTGCTGATTCCAGCGGCCGCGGTCTGGATCATGGCCGTTGTCGTACGACGTCACCCGACTGACGTCCCCCGATACACCAGCCCGCGAATCACCAAGGCGCTCGACAAACGCGCCATCCGTATCTCAGCCGCGGTGACATTGAGCGCGGGCCTGCTGATCTTCGGCGCCAGCATCGTCACCGCCACCGACAGCGCTCCCGGGTGCACGCAGTGGCCGGCAGTCCTGGCGGCGCTGGGCATGCTGGTCACCCTGCTCGGCTCGATGATCTTGGGGCTCGCCTGGGCGATCCACACCCAGGCCGGCTGGGTGCTGCTGGCCACCTTCTTCGCTCTCGACCTGTGGATCGTGTTCGGCATGGCCATGATGCACCTCAAGGGTGTACCGGACGCCCCGGACGCGATGCTGATGCTGGCCTTCGTCATGCACGCCATCTGCATGTACCTGACCACCGTGTGGGCGTTCCACGCCCGAAACCTCAGCACCCTGGCCCAGATTCGGGCAGGGGAGGCCGGCCGCTCGATCGGTGCGGTGTGGCTGTTCCTGGCCGCCTACATCGTGGTGAGTTTCTTCCACAACGAGACCGGCCCGTTCGATTCGTCGGCCGGTGGTGCGGTGTTGTCCGCGCTGACGCTGAGTGCGCTGGCGCTCACGATGGGCAGCGGTTACACCAAGTACCGAGAGGTGATGGCCGAGCAGGCGTCAGACGCCGACAGCGGGGAACGTCGTGGGCACTGAGGCGATCACCGCCAGCGACTCGGCGAAGAAGTAGATCGCCTTGAAGAACTCGAGCAGATCGCCGCGCTCAAGAGTGACCCGGCGATACATGATCGACCGCAGCACGTCGTAGCCGTCGCACAGAGCCATCCAGTCGGTGTAGTCGGCCGCCAGAACGTACGTCGCATCCGCCGCATCGGCACCGGGCACCACCCGGCAGTCCTGCACGAAGTACCCCGACCACGACAGGTACAGGTGGCGCTCTCCGCCGCCCAGTTCCGCGGGCAGGTTGCGCACGACCAGGGCCCACGACGCGCTGTACTGGGTCCGGACCACGTCGTAGACATCCCAATACTGCGGCAACTTGCCGGCGAGCGCCGCCTCGTTCGGCGCGGCGTCGAGCGCCGCACGAACGTCGTGCGCCCACGAGTCGCTGCAGAACATCGATGCCACGGTCACTTCTGCCCGAGCGGCACAAGCAGGCTGGCGAGGTCATTGGCGAGAGTGATGCCCAGCTCGTCGCATCTGCGCCGAAGACTGCTGCACAGCAGTAGCCGCATTTCGTCCTCGCTCCAGCCCAGCGGCTCATGGAAGGACCTGCGGCTCGACACCCCGCTGACTGTCAGGATCGTGCGCAGGGTGTCGTGGACTTCGCCGGCCACTGTGGGATCCCGTCGCAACGCATCCTGCAGGAAGAGTAGACCGCCCCGGACGTGTCGGGCGTCATCGAGATAGGTGGCTCGCGCTCCCTCGAGGAACGTGGGCAGTAGGTCGCGACCCGCTGCGAATCCCATCACCACACTGAGAAACGATGGCGCCAGGACACCCTGGATCCACAGGAAACATGTTGTGCCGTAACGGACTCGAGCCCGAACGTCGGCCGGATCGCGCCGCAGTTCGTCGGCCTGGTGGGCCAGCAGACCGAATGGCCCGACGAACGTTTCCTGCACCCAGCGGAATGTGTCGTCGAGCATGCCCATGACGTCGGGAGCCAGTACGCCGACCGCTTCGCGAAAGAACCGTCCGAAGAACACGGTGTGGCGAGCCTGCGTCTCGATCTGGGCGGCGAGGTGGAGCTTGTGTTCCTCGGCTGCGCCGATCATGAACGCCGGCAGGTCTGCTTCGAGTTGGCGGCAGCCGTGCAGGAAACTCGCGGCGATACCCCGGAACGACTCCCGCTCGTCGTCGCTCAGCGCGTGGGCCCAGTCCTCGCTGTCCTGGCTGAAGTCGAGTCCGAAGACATCCCAGCGGTGTGCGAGGTACTGGCGGTAGAGCAGGACGAGAGCCGACGGCACGTCCAGGCTGTCGCCGTCGGGCCCACCCCCGGCCAGGTCGGCGCGCGTAATTGTGATGTGGTCACGCTTGAACAGCGTTCTCGTTCTTTCCTGGTACACCGATGCCGGTGCCTCGATCTCTGTCACCGCGTCCTCCCAGCGTGAGTGACAAGCATTGCCTTACATTGTCTCAGCCGATGACGCGATCCGCTCGGCTGTAGACGTTCATCGAGTCACCCCGCAAGAAAGCGATCAGAGTCAGACCCGACTGGGTGGCCAGGTCGACAGCCAGCGACGACGGCGCCGACACCGCGGCGAGCACCGGTATTCCGGCCATCACCGCTTTCTGGGTGAGTTCGAACGACGCCCGGCCACTGACCAACAGGACGGTGCCGGCCAGCGGGACGTGGTTGGCTTCCAGTGCCCAGCCGATCACCTTGTCGACGGCGTTGTGCCTGCCGATGTCCTCGCGAACGGCCAGCAGGGCGCCGTCAGTGGCGAACAACGCGGCGGCATGCAGCCCACCGGTACTGGCGAAAACCTTCTGGGCTGACCGCAATTGGGCCGGCATCGACGTCAGAGTCGCAGTCGACACCGTCGATGGGTCGTCGCCCGGGGAGTACCGGCTGGACAGCCGAACCGCCTCCAGTGAGGCCTTTCCGCACACCCCGCATGACGAGGTGGTGTAGAAGTTGCGGGTCACGTCGGTGTCCGGGGGCGGTACATCGGGGTGCAGTGTGACGTCGAGGACGTTGTAGGTGTTGGCCCCGTCCTCGCCGGCGCCCCGGCAGTACTGCACCGTCAGCACGTCCTCGCGGCGGGCGATCACGCCTTCGGTGAGCAGAAAGCCTTGGGCCAGTTCGACATCGGAGCCCGGCGTGCGCATCGTGACCGTCACCGCCGCGGAGTTGACCCGGATCTCCAGCGGCTCCTCGACGACGAGCGTCTCGGGCCGTTCGGTGACGGTGCCGTCGGCGAGGTGGCTGGCTCGTCGTCGTGCGGTCACCCGCCCCATGAGGGCTCCAATCTAATGACGATCGCCTTGGACACCGGCGTATTCGATTTCAGCGCAACGTGATCCAGCGGAACCAGGGGATTGGTCTCGGGATAGTAGGCGGCGGCGTTGCCCACCGGAGTGGGGTACGGCACGACGAGAAAGTCCTTGGCGCGCCGTTCCTCGACTTCGCCGGTGGCGTCGGTGAACTCCGAGACCAGGTCAACCCGGTCGCCGTCGGCCAGTCCCAGCGACACGATGTCGGCGGGGTTGACGAACACGACCCGCCGCCCGCCCTTCACGCCGCGGTACCGATCGTCGAGACCGTAAATCGTGGTGTTGTATTGGTCGTGGCTGCGCAAGGTCTGCAACACCAGCCGCCCGGGCGGCACCGGCACCCACTGCATCGGGTTGACGCTGAAGTTCGCCTTGCCGGTGATGGTCGGGAACTCGCGCGCATCGCGAGGAGGATGCGGCAACTGGAATCCATCGGGTTGGCGTACCCGCCTGTTGTAGTCGGTGCAGCCCGGAACGACCGCCGCGATCGCGTCGCGGATGGTGTCATAGTCGGCGGCGAAGCTCTCCCACGCCACCGGGTGCCCGGCGCCCAGCACTGCGCGCGCCAGCTGGCAGATGATCGACACCTCGCTGCGCACCTGGTCACTCGGCGGGGTCAGTGAACCCCGTGACAGATGCACCATCGACATCGAGTCCTCAACGGAGACAACCTGTTTACGGCCGTTGACAATGTCACGGTCGGTGCGGCCGAGGGTCGGCAGGATCAACGCGCTGGTGCCGTGGACGAGGTGGCTGCGGTTGAGTTTGGTCGACACCTGCACCGTCAACGCGCATGAGCTCAACGCCGACTCGGTGACCGTGGTGTCGGGGGTCGCCGAGGCGAAGTTGCCGCCCATTCCGATGAACACCGAGGCGCGGCCGTCGCGCATCGCCCTGATGGCGTCGACGGTGTCGTAACCGTGCTTGCGAGGGCTGGTGATCCCGAACCGGCGGTCCAGGGCAGCCAGGAACGGTTCGGGTGCCTTCTCCCAGATGCCCATCGTCCGGTCGCCCTGGACGTTGGAGTGCCCGCGGACCGGGCACACGCCGGCGCCGGGCTTTCCGATCATGCCGCGCATCAGCAGGACGTTGGTGAGCTCGCCGATGGTGGCTACGGCATGGGTGTGCTGGGTGATGCCCATGGCCCAGCACACGATCGTGCGCTGCGAGCCCGCCAGCATCTCCGCGACCCGCTCGAGTTGCGCGCGTTGGATTCCGGTGGCTTCGACGACGGTGTCGAGGTCGACGGTGCGGGCTTCGGCGAGATAGTCCTCGAACCCGTGGCAGTGGTCATCGATGAAAGCCCGGTCGATGACGCTGCCGGGGGAGCGGTCGTCGGCTTCGACCAGCAGCCGGCCCAGCCCCTTGAACAGGGCCAGGTCGCCGCCGATCCGGATCTGGACGAACTCGTCGGCGATCGGTATCCCGTGACCGACGACGCCGTGTACCTTCTGCGGATCCTTGAACCGGATCAGTCCGGCCTCGGGCAGTGGATTGACCGCGATGATCTTGGCGCCGTTGGCCCGCGCCTTCTCCAGCACCGACAGCATGCGCGGATGATTGGTGCCCGGGTTCTGGCCGGCTATCACGATGACGTCGGCGTGCTCGATGTCATCGACGGTCACCGACCCCTTGCCGATGCCGATCGAGTCGACCAGCGCGGTGCCGGAGGACTCGTGGCACATGTTCGAGCAGTCCGGCAGGTTGTTGGTGCCGAAGCTGCGTACCAGCAGCTGGTAGAGGAATGCGGCCTCGTTACTGGTGCGACCCGAGGTGTAGAACACCGCCTCGTCGGGGGAGGCCAGTGCGTTCAGATTCTGTGCGATCAGCGCGTACGCCTCGTCCCAGCTGATCGGCCGGTAGTGCGCCTCGCCGGGGCGGAGCACCATCGGATGGGTGATCCGGCCCTGCTGGGACAGCCAGTACTCCGGTTTGGCCGCCAGCTCCGCCACGGTGTGCCGGGCGAAGAACTCCGGCGTGACGCGGCGCTTGGTCGCCTCCTCGGCCACCGCTTTGGCGCCGTTCTCGCAGAACTCGGCGACCTTGCGGCCGCCATGCTCTTCCGGCCATGCGCAGCCGGGGCAGTCGAAGCCGTGGCGCTGATTGAGTCGCGCCAAGGCTTCGACAGTCCGGATCGGTCCCATCTCTGCCAGGCCGCGCCGCAGCGCCACCATGACGGCCGGGACACCGGCAGCCTCGACTTTGGGCGCTCCGACGGTTACCGCATGCTCGTCGTAGTCGGCGTCGACGTCCCGAAACTCACCCATGCCTCTAAATCTAGGCGGCTTCGGTCAGGACCGGCACGTGCCCTCGGATGCCGACTGTCTCAGTCGGCCGAGTTGTGGCCGCCCCGCTTGCCCGATGCCCGGGCCGACCCGCCGGAGGCGCCTGCCGACGAGTTCTTCTCGGCGCCCGCGCTGGCACTGTCGGCCGAGCTGGCATCCTTCTTGGCGCCGGTCGTGGCGGCAACCGCGGACTTGCTCTCCCGAGCGCTGCCCGCTTTGGCCGGGGCAGGCGCGCTGGTGTCGTCGGACGCCTTGTTGTCCTTGCTGGGCGTGTCAGCGGCGTCGGTGGCGTCGGTGGCGGGCGCCCCGGTCGAGTCGTTGCCCGCGGCCGGTGTCGTCTTCGTCGCGGAGTCCTCGACAGCCGACGGAGCCGCGGCAGGGGCCACCGCGGCTGCGGTTTGAGTTGGGGCTTGTCCGGTGAGGACCTGCTTGACCACCGCCGTGATGGTGGCGATGCCCTGGGCGACGGCGGTTGTGACGTTCTTGATGCCGGTCTGCACGACGGTGCTCAGATCGGCCGACCCGAGCGCGCCCAGCACGCTGGTGACAGCGCCGGCCACTGCGGCCACCACCGGCATGAAGGCGCCCGGGAGGGCCGTGGCGATGGTCAGTGCGCCGCTGATCAGATTCGGCAATACAGTCAACACCTGGCCGATGCGGTCAAGCCCGGCCTGAATGACGCCGCCCAGCTTGCCGCCGATCGCCGTTGCGATCTGCTGGCCGGCGTCGGAGAGTGCCTGGGCAATCGATGATCCCTTGGCCAGGTCCGTGACGACCGTGCCCACCGCGGTCTGGATAGCCGTGAGAATCGCCCCGCCATTGGCGGTCAACGTGTTGATGATGCTGCCCAAATCGAAACTCGGCCAACCGCCGCCACCGCCGCCCCAATTGTGCGACCAATCGGGCGAATCCTCACCCCCGTCATCGTGGCGGTTAGAGGTAATGGCCGAATAACTTGCCGACAATTGATCGGTCGCATGCGTGAGTGCGATTTCGACTGAGGCGAATGTGGCCGCTTGGCTGTGCTCCAGGACCGGAACCGCCCCTGCGAGCAGGGCAGCGACGGCGAAGGGCGCGATGACGCGTGAAGTGTGCATGGTGATTTCCCCCCTTGAGAGTTTCGACTGATGAACTCAAACCGGCATCACCATAACCTCACTCACGCCGCTACGCGACGCTTCTGGTAAGGCAATATGCCGTTATTGTCGGGGCGCGAAAGCGTGCCGAATTGGGTGTCCAGTAATTACGTCGGTATTGACCATTAGGGGGGCCGTTGCTAGGAGTAGTGGGTGCGGGGAGATAAGCCTGCGTAGGCCGCATTCTGTCGTTGACGCGGACGTAACAAGTTTGGAACCGGAGCTTCCTAGTGTGGGCCGGTCACATACCCGCGAAGCAGACGCGGGTGTCTTGGTGGAAGAGGAAACACACTTGAGCGGAAACGCGGTCCGCCTGACGGCGATCAACAATGTCGAGGCCTACGAGCCACCGCCCATCAGCTTCGATCCCGGTGAGGCGCCGGGCGAGATCTTCGGCTCCAACGTCTTCACGCTGGCCGAGATGCGCCTGCGGCTGCCCAAGTCGGTGTACAAGTCTGTCGTTGCCACCATCGAGAAGGGCGCCAAGCTCGACCCGGCCGTGGCCGATGCCGTCGCGTCGGTGATGAAGGACTGGGCGCTGTCCAAGGGGGCGACGCACTACGCGCACGTCTTCTACCCGATGACGGGGCTGACCGCCGAGAAGCACGACAGCTTCCTCGACCCGGTCGGCGACGGAACCACCCTCGCCGAGTTCGCGGGCAAGACCCTGATCCAGGGCGAGCCCGACGCCTCCAGCTTCCCCTCGGGCGGCCTGCGCAGCACCTTCGAGGCGCGGGGTTACACCGGTTGGGATGTCACCAGCCCGGCCTACATCCTGGAGAACCCCAACGGCAACACGCTGTGCATCCCCACGGTGTTCGTCTCGATGACCGGTGAGGCGCTGGACTACAAGACGCCTCTGCTGCGCAGCCAGCAGGCCATGGGCGCGCAGGCCGAACGAATCCTGAAGTTGTTCGGGCACAAGGATTTCGACCACATCGTGTCGTTCTGCGGGCCCGAGCAGGAGTACTTCCTGGTCGACCGTCACTTCTTCCTGGCCCGCCCGGATCTGATCAACGCCGGACGCACGCTGTTCGGCGCGAAGCCGCCCAAGGGCCAGGAGTTCGACGACCACTACTTCGGCGCCATCCCCGAGCGCGTGCTCGGCTTCATGATGGACACCGAGCGTGAGCTGTTCAAGCTCGGCATTCCGGCCAAGACCCGCCACAACGAGGTCGCACCCGGACAGTTCGAGATCGCGCCGATGTTCGAGCGGGCCAACATCGCCGCCGACCACCAGCAGCTGCTGATGACCACGTTCAAGGCCATCGCCAAGAAGCACGGTATGGAGTGCCTGTTCCACGAGAAGCCGTTCGCCGGCGTCAACGGTTCGGGTAAGCACGTCAACTTCTCACTGGGTAACGCGCAGTTCGGTTCGCTGCTGGTGCCCGGTGACACGCCGCATGAGAACGCCCAGTTCCTGGTGTTCTGTGCTGCCGTGATCCGCGCCGTGCACAAGTTCTCCGGCCTACTGCGGGTGTCGGTGGCCTCGGCCACCAACGACCACCGCCTCGGCGCCAACGAGGCACCGCCGGCGATCATCTCGATCTTCCTCGGCGACCAGCTGGCCGACGTGTTCGATCAGATCGCCAAGGGTGCGGCGACATCGTCAAAAGGCAAGGGCACCATGATCATCGGTGTCGACACGCTGCCCGAACTGCCGACCGATCCGGGCGACCGCAACCGCACCAGCCCATTTGCCTTCACCGGCAACCGTTTCGAGTTCCGTGCGCCGGGCTCGGGCCAGACCATCAACGTGCCGATGATCATTCTCAACACGATCATGGCGGACTCGCTCGACTACATGGCCACCGTGCTGGAGAGCGCCGTCGCCGATGGCGAGGACTTCGATTCCGCCGTGCAGAAGCTGCTCACCGAGATCATCACCGAGCACGGCGCCGTCGTGTTCAACGGTGACGGCTACTCGGAGAACTGGCAGATCGAGGCGGCCGCGCGCGGATTGCCGAACCTCAAGACGACGCTCGATGCCATCCCGCAGTTGGTGACGCCGGAGGCGATCGAGGTCTTCGAGAAGTATGGCGTCTTCAACTCGCGCGAGCTGCACAGTCGTGAAGAGGTCCGTTACGAGACCTACGCGCTGACCGTCAACGTCGAGGCCAAGCTGACGCTGGAGATCGGGTCGACGGTGATTCTGCCTGCGGCCGTTCGGTACCAGACCGAGCTGGCGCAGAACGTCGCGGCGCTGAAGGCGGCCGGTGTGGATGCCGACACCACGCTGCTGGCGACGGTGTCGACGCCGATCTCGGAGCTGACGGCAGCGCTGGCAGCGCTCAAGACGGCGCTGGGTGCGCACGGCGGCGACACCGGCAAGGAGGAGGCCGAGCACGCGGCGAGCCTGCTTCCCTTGATGGACGCGGTGCGTGCGGCGGCCGACACCCTGGAAGGTGTCGTGGCTGACGACCTGTGGCCGCTGCCGACCTATCAGGAGATGCTCTACATCCTCTGAGATGACGACACGATGATCGGCGCCCGGCGATATGCCGGGCGCCGATTTCGTGTTACCGGCGCGCCAGTGCGAACACCCGCAGTTCTCGGTCGGTACGGGTGCGATAGGACTGGTACATCGGGTAGGCCAGGAACCGCTGCAACGCCGGGCCCCGGGCGTCACCCGTCAAAAGTGTTGCCGTCACCGGTATTTCGACACCATTGATCGCCACCACAGCTTCGGGATCGGCCAGCAGGTTGGCCGTCCACCCGGGATGGTGCTGCTGGCCGAAGTTGCTGCCGAGCACTAACAGTCGGTCACCGTCACGTAGATAGCTCAGTGCCGACATTCGGGGCTGGCCTGATTTGCGCCCTGTGGTGGTCAGCAGCAGCTCGGGCAGTGACGTGGGCCCGAACAGCGTGAACTTTCCCTTGGTCGCCCGAAGGACCCGACGATCCAGCGGCACGAGCACGCGGATGAACCGTGATCCCACCCGAGACGACGCCAGCGCGTAGAAGGGACGGAACAGCGTCGAGATTCGTTCGCTGCCCCAATGGGCGTCGGGAAAATCCTGTGGCACGCCTGTCATAGTGCCCGATGTCCCGGGTACGGCCACTACGATCTTGCCAATGTCAAGGCCTCCCGCGAAGCCCGCTCCGGGAGTCACCGTGCTGGGCAACCTCGCCATCGACGTGATCGACGGCGGTGACCGCACCCCGGGCGGGTGCGCATCGTTCGCGGGAGTGGCGTTGGAGGCCGCGGGTGGCTACGGTCGGATCGTGGGCCTGGCGGCTGCCGAGGACATGTCGTTGTTCGCGGGACTCATCGAACGGTTCGGCCCGATCCTGACTGTCCTGCCCGCCGACCGCACGAGCTCCTTCCGGCTGGACTATGTCGACGTCGATCACCGCCGGATGTCGGTGGAGGCCATCGGCCCGGTCTGGGGAGACGCCGAGATCGAAGCCGCTGACCCGGCCACCACGTGGGTCCATCTGGCGCCGCTGCTGCGCACCGACTTCCCGCCGGGCGCGCTGGCGTTGCTCGCGCGGCGCGGCCACCGGGTCGCCTACGACGGGCAGGGCCTCGTGCGGGCCGACCGGCTGGGGCCGCTGGTTGTCGACCGCCACTATCCGCGCGAACTCCTGGCCGATATCGACATCCTCAAGCTGGCCGAGGACGAGGCGCTGATCGTCGCCGACGGCGACTTCGACGAGGGCACCGCCCGACAGCTGGGGGTCCCGGAGATCCTGGTGACCTACGGATCGGAAGGCTGCGACATCTATACCGGCGGCAGCTGTGTGCGTGTTCCGGCTGCGTGGCGGGTCGAAAACGTGCAGACCACCGGGGCCGGCGACATGTTCACCTCGAGCTATGTCGCCAACCGGGCGGCCGGCGCCGATCCCACCTCGGCGGCAAAGGCCGCCAGTGAACTCGTCGCGGGTGAACTCGAGAAGCGGCGAGGCGACGCACCGTAGCCGTGGGCGCGTCCGCAACGCCCGCGGCGACTTACTCGCGAGTAGCTAAATCTCTTAGAGTTAACACGCCCGTAAAAGTGACGAACGACACATCAGTGTCTCACCTGGCGGTACATCATGGCCGTGAGCTGTGACTTTGGGCCCTTGACGACGGCGTGTCAGGGCCCATTGGGGGGATGGCTTGCCTAAGAAAGTGCAATAATCGGTACTGCGAGTGACAGCAATTGCACACGGCTGTCCGATTTCGCTGGCGCGTCGTTGGACCGCGACACGGAATTGGCCCGAGAAGAACCAATGAAAGGCGGGCACGTGGGTCCGAACGGCAACGGGGCTACGGGTAACCGGCAGAAACTCGAAAAGGTCGTCATCCGATTCGCCGGTGACTCCGGCGACGGTATGCAGCTCACCGGTGACCGGTTCACCACCGAAGCGGCTCTCTTCGGCAATGACCTTGCGACACAGCCGAATTACCCCGCCGAGATCCGTGCTCCCCAGGGCACGCTGCCCGGCGTTTCGTCGTTCCAGATCCAGATCGCCGACTACGACATCCTTACCGCCGGTGACCGCCCGGACGTGCTGGTCGCCATGAACCCGGCGGCGCTCAAGGCCAACCTCGCCGACCTGCCGCGCGGTGGCCTGGTGATCGCCAATTCTGACGAGTTCACCAAGCGCAACCTCGCGAAGGTTGGCTACGAGAGCAATCCCCTCGAGAGCGACGAACTCTCCGAGTTCGTGGTGCACGCGATCCCGATGACGACGCTGACCCTCGGTGCGGTCGAGGAGATCGGCGCGTCCAAGAAGGACGGTCAGCGGGCCAAGAACATGTTCGCCCTCGGCCTGCTGTCGTGGATGTACGGCCGGCCCATCGAGACCAGCGAGACGTTCATCCGGGAGAAGTTCGCCCGCAAGCCCGATGTCGCCGAGGCCAACGTGCTGGCGCTCAAGGCGGGCTGGAACTACGGCGAGACCACCGAGGCGTTCGGCACCACCTACGAGGTGGCCCCGGCCAAGCTGGCTCCCGGCGAGTACCGGCAGATCTCGGGTAACACCGCTCTGGCCTACGGCGTCATCGCCGCCGGTCAGCTGGCCGACATTCAGGTGATCCTGGGGAGCTACCCGATCACCCCGGCCTCGGACATCCTGCACGAGCTGTCCAAGCACAAGAACTTCAACATCTTGACCTTCCAGGCCGAGGACGAGATCGCCGGCATCGGTGCCGCTATCGGCGCGTCCTACGGCGGGGCGCTGGGCGTTACCAGCACCTCGGGTCCCGGCGTCTCCTTGAAGTCGGAGGCCATCGGCCTGGCCGTGATGACCGAACTGCCTCTTCTGGTGATCGACGTGCAGCGCGGCGGGCCCTCGACCGGTCTTCCGACCAAGACCGAGCAGTCCGATCTTTTGCAGGCGATGTTCGGCCGCAACGGCGAGTCGCCGGTGGCTGTTCTGGCTGCGCGCTCCCCGTCGGACTGCTTCGAGGTCGCCATCGAGGCCGCCCGGATCGCGCTGACCTACCGCACGCCGGTGCTGCTGCTGTCCGACGGCGCGATCGCCAACGGTTCGGAGCCGTGGCGTATCCCCGACGTCGGGGATTTCGCACCGATCGACGCCAACTTCGCCAAGGCGGGGGAGGACTTCGCCCCCTACAACCGTGACCCGGAGACCCTGGCCCGTCAGTTCGCGATCCCGGGAACTCCCGGTCTGGAGCACCGCATCGGTGGCCTGGAGTCGGCCAACGGCTCGGGCAACATCTCCTACGAGCCGGCCAACCACGATCTGATGGTCCGGTTGCGTCAGGCCAAGATCGACGGCATCGACGTGCCCGATCTCGAGGTGGACGACCCGACCGGCGACGCCGAACTCCTGCTCCTAGGCTGGGGTTCGTCGTTCGGACCGATCGGCGAGGCCTGCCGCCGAGCCCGCCGCCGCGGCATCAAGGTGGCCCACGCCCAGCTGCGTCACCTCAACCCGTTCCCGGCCAACCTCGGTGAGGTGCTGGCGCGCTACCCGAAGGTCGTCGTGCCGGAGATGAACCTCGGCCAGTTGGCGCTGCTGCTGCGCGGCAAGTACCTGGTCGACATCCAGTCGGTGACCAAGGTGCAGGGCATGGCATTCCTCGCCGACGAGGTCGAGGGCATCATCGATGGAGCCCTGAACGGCACGCTCAGGGAGACCGAAAGCGACAAGGCGAAGTTCGCCAGGCTGGCGGCAGCTACCGCGGGAGTGAACGCATGACCGATCTGATCGGAACCGACCTTCTGGCACCGGCGTCGAAGACGGCGGGGGTGCCCACCACCGACGCGCCGCAGAAGGCCAAGGACTTCACCACCGACCAGGAGGTGCGGTGGTGCCCGGGGTGCGGTGACTACGTCATCCTCAACACCATCCGCAACTTCCTGCCCGAGCTCGGGTTGCGCCGGGAGAACATCGCGTTCGTCAGCGGCATCGGCTGCTCGAGCCGGTTCCCGTACTACCTGGAGAGCTACGGCTTCCACTCGATCCACGGGCGTGCCCCGACCGTTGCGACCGGCCTGGCGCTGGCGCGCCCCGATCTGTCGGTCTGGGTCGTCACCGGTGACGGCGACGCGCTGTCCATCGGCGGCAACCACCTGATCCACGCGTTGCGCCGCAACGTCAACATCACGATCCTGCTGTTCAACAACCGGATCTACGGGCTGACCAAGGGGCAGTACTCGCCGACCTCGGAGGTTGGCAAGGTCACGAAGTCCACCCCGATGGGCTCGCTGGACTACCCGTTCAACCCGGTGTCGCTGGCGCTGGGCGCCGAGGCGACGTTCGTCGGGCGGGCGCTGGACTCCGACCGTGCGGGCCTGTCCGAAGTGCTGCGCGCCGCCGCCGAGCACCGGGGTGCTGCACTCGTCGAGATCCTGCAGGACTGCCCGATCTTCAACGACGGCTCCTTCGACGTGCTGCGCAAGGAAGGCGCCGAGGAGCGGGTCATCAACGTCCGCCAGGGTGAGCCGGTGACATTCGGCGCCAACGGTGAGTACTGCGTGGTCAAGACCGGGTTCGGCCTGGATGTCGCCAAGACCGCCGACGTGTCCGCCAGTGACATCGTGGTCCACGACGCCCAGATCGACGACCCGGCCTACGCCTTCGCCCTTTCCCGGCTGTCCGACCAGAACCTCGAGCACACCGTGATGGGCATCTTCCGGCAGGTCAGCCGGCCCGCCTACGACGACGCGGCCCGTGACCAGGTCCTTTCCGCCCGTGAGGCCACCCCGCACGACCGCCATGCACTGCAGTCACTGCTGCGTGGGCGTGATACCTGGACCGTGGACTAGTCGGGATACGCCATGGGCGCTGACGCTCCGCTGGCCGCCGTAGTACTGGCGGGCGGTGCGTCGCGCCGCATGGGCCGCGACAAGGCCACCCTGCCGCACCCCAGCGCGGCGACCACCATGGTCGAGCACACCGTCGAGGTTCTCAGCGCCCGGTGTGCCCCGGTATTCGTGATCGCCGCACCCGGTCAAGCCCTTCCTGCCTTGCCTGCTGAGGTACTGCGTGACGAGGTCCGCGGGGTCGGTCCGCTGCTGGCCACCGGCCGGGGCCTGCGTGCTGCCGCCGACGCCGGGTTGGAGCGGGCCTTCGTCAGCGCCGTCGACATGCCTTTTCTGTCTGTCGAAGTCATCGACGCCCTGGCCGACTACGAGGGCGTCGACGTCGTGCTGCCCTGGGACGGCAGGGACCACTACCTCGCCGGCATCTACCGCACCGGGTTGGCCGATCACATCGACGCCCTGGTCACCGCCGGCGAGCGCAGCATGCGTGCACTGGCCGAAACCGTTGTGACTCAGCGCGTGGTGGTCCCCTTCGAGCACCAGCTGGCAAACATCAATTCGCCCGCCGACATGGCGCAGCAACCGTCGAAATAAACCGACCAATAGTCGTTATAGGCCGGCCAATAACAAATCGGTAATCTCCTGGCTACTGTTATCTGCGCTGCCGTCCCTGTGAGGGGCCGCAAAACTGGTGCGCCAGAACGCTTTTCGGCGTTCCGCGGGGAATCGCCCAGCGCTGGCAGACGGCATTTAACCCAAACAGCCCCCGGGGTTCACCGACCGTGACCGAGACGCTGCGCGCCGGTGATCGAGGGCGACCGTAACCCGCCACCGCGCGCCGCAGGGCTTACCGGGGCCGCTCCGGCGCCCCGGTGGCGTACCCGTGAAAGCCTATGGTCAAGGGGGTATCCGGTGTGGTAAACGGGGATCACCGACCCAGGCGCCGATCGCCTGCGACGCCGTGGCGATACCGGTATTGAGCTCGAAAAGCACTGTCGCGCAGTAGATTACATGTCGCAAACCGGCGCGGACGACCTATCGCCGCGCAGCTAACCAGGTGGCCGACCGGGACGGCCTGTTTCAGTCGACCTGGGGTGCGGGTGGCCGAAAAGCTGTTATTCATCGGCGCCGGAACGCCTCGCGTTATCAAAATTCGTGTGACCCACGCCACAAAAAGTGCGTGATTAACGTCACTTAATTGTCCGGCGCGTCAACATTCGCCCAGTGGAGTAAACACGCGGCTGACCTGCACAGACAACTCTCAGGTTCGTACCGTGATTGTGTTGTTATCAAACCGAGATAAGCGTGTCGCTGGCGTGACTTCGTTCTAGCTGGTCCGTACGGTCCTAGTCGTTCCCCACCGGGAGCAAACAACTCCAGATGTACGAACCCTGCGTGTGAGTGGGGCCGGGGAGGTTTACAGGACCTCCTGCTGTCGCCGGTGACCTAACCCGGCGGGACCGGCCGGCCGCCACTGTCGTGCCCGACCGAGACGGCGCGATCCGAGGACACCTTGCTGGCAAGCCAGCGATGCCCTGCCTGACGGCGGGCGATCTCCCCGGCGGACGCGCGGCGAAAGGATAGATTTTGAACCACCTCCGCACGACGCTTGCACGGTCCTTCGGGATGGCCGCCATCGGCGGCGCCCTGGTCGTCGCTCCGATGGCCATGGGAACCGGCACCGCCTCCGCCGACAGTGGCGTGAACTGGGATGCGGTTGCGGCCTGCGAGTCCGGCGGTAACTGGGCCATCAACACCGGCAACGGCTACTACGGCGGTCTGCAGTTCACCATCGGCACCTGGCGTGCCAATGGTGGCAGCGGCTCGCCGCACACGGCGTCGCGTGAGGAGCAGATTCGGGTGGCCGAGAACGTGCTGCGCAGTCAGGGCATCGGCGCATGGCCGGTGTGCGGACGCCGCGGCTGATCTAGCTGCCAACAGCTGTCCACAAGGGTGGCGTCGGACCTCATGAGTCCGGCGCCACCCTTGTCTCATTAAGAGCTCCTCTATCAGAAATCTCAGAGAATTCAATTGACACGCCAGTAACACCCGCCCCTTTAGGTGCGATTCACCTCACAACAGCGCAGAAGTTGCGCCCCTTGGTCGGGAAGGGCACACAGATGAGCACCATTCGCAGGATCGTCACTCTGGCAGTCATCTCAGGAGCACTGGCTCTGGCCGGATTCGTGCTGAGCTGCGGAAGTGCTTCCGCCGACAGCGGGGTCAACTGGGACGCAGTGGCGCAGTGCGAATCGGGCGGCAACTGGGCGGCTGACACCGGCAACGGTTTCTACGGCGGTCTGCAGTTCAAGCAGGCCACCTGGGCCGCCAACGGCGGTGTCGGCTCTCCCCACCAGGCCTCCCGCGAGGAGCAGATCCGCGTCGCCGAGAACGTCGTGCAGAAGCAGGGCATCGGCGCATGGCCGACCTGCGGCCAGGCCGCCGCCACTCCCGGCTTCGCCGTCCCGGTCTCCAACGGCTCCACCGCGACCGGCGCCCCGGCCCAGGACGCATGCGCGAATGTTCTGAGCGGCCCGTTCAAGTCGATCGACTTCAACAAGATGTGCCAGGCCATCCACGACCCGGGTAAGGCCATCGCCAACGCACTCGGCCTTCGCTGATATCCCGCCAACGACGCCCAGCCGGTTCACACCGACTGGGCGTCGTTGCGTGTGGGCAGCACAAACGCCGACCGCCCGGCGATGGAAGCGAGATGGCGGGTCACCAGGAGCTCCGGCAGCAGCACTGTGGCACGGCTGAGTGCGCCGCTCAGCGCCGCGGGCCGCAGATTCATGATGCGGCCGATCGTGCGTGACTCGCGCACCAGGGCGGCCACCCGTCGACGCCGAAACGCCGCGTAGGACGCGAACGCGCTCGGAAGATCCGGCAGCAGGCCGGTGAAGGCACCGAGTACTGCGGCGTCCTCGAGAGCCTGACAGCCACCTTGTCCGAGGTGCGGGCGCATCGGGTGGGCGGCGTCGCCGACGAGCGCGACGGGGCCGGACGTCCAGCACCGGGCGGGGCTGCGGTCGTAGAGGTCGTTGCGCAGCACCTCCGCCGGGTCGGTCGCAGCCAGCATCCGGGGAATCGGGTCAGCCCAGGACGCCAGCTTCGAGCGCAGGTACGCCAGTTCGCCCTGCGCGGCCGCGGCACCCTCGGCCACCCGTTCGGTGACGAACCAATAGGTGCGATCCGCACCCATCGGGACGTGGCCGACCTCGGTGCCGGATCCCATCGTCTCGCCGGCCAATTCCGCGGGGATCGCCATCGCGGCGACGCCACGCCACGCGGTGTAGCCGGCATAGCGGTGCGCCAAGGGTCCGTTGAGATAGCCGGCGACCACCGAACCGGTCCCGTCCGCGCCGACGACGGCGTCCACCTCCAGTTCTGAGGAATCCGAGAGGTCCAGACGGACCCGTCCCGCAGACACCGTCAGCCCGCGCACCGCGGTCCCCGCGACGACGGTCTGCGGCGCCAGGACGCCGGACAGAACGTCGCGCAATGCCACCCGCTGCAGGACCACGAGGGGCTCGCCGAGCGCGGTGACGATGCGCTCACCGGCCGGCCGGCGCAGCCAGCTGCCGTCCTTCCACCGGATGGCGCCGGCGGGGACCCGGCCGCCCGCGCCGCGAACCTGATCGCCGAGCCCCAGCACGTCCAGCGCGGCCAAGGCGTTCGGCCAGATGCTGATGCCGGCTCCGGAACTGGTATCGGTCCGTTCTTCGATCACTGTGACGGAATGACCCTGCCGCTGTAGCGCGACGGCGGTGGCCAGTCCGGCGATACCCGCCCCGACGACGGCGATGTCGGCCATGGAGCCGACCCTAGCCCCGGCTGTGCTACGAACGGGACATGACCTCAGGGCCGTTCGACGACCTCGACACCTACATCGCGCTACCCCGGGTGTCCGGGCTGGCGGTCGCACCCGACGGATCCCGCGTCGTGACGACCGTCGCCGAACTCAATGCCAAGAAGACCGAGTACGTCAGCGCGGTGTGGGAACTCGACCCCGAAGGAGTCCACCCGGCACGGCGGCTGACCCACGGACTCAACGGCGAATCGGCGCCCGCGTTCACCGCCGAGGGCGATCTGGTGTTCACCGCGGTCCGCCCGACCGAGGACGACGACAAACCCCCTGCCGCGCTGTGGCGGCTGGCGGCTGCCGGCGGGGAATCGACCCGGATCGCCGAACTGCCGGGTGGCGTCACGGCGGTGCGGACCGCGTCGGCAGCCCCGGTGATCGTCGCCTCCGGTGCACTGCTTCCTTCGGCCTCCTCGGTCGACGAGGACCGGCGGTTGCGCGCCTTGCGTAAGGACAACAAGGTCACCGCGATTCTGCACACGGGTTATCCGGTGCGGCATTGGGATTCTGATCTCGGCCCGGACCAGAGACACCTCTTCGTCGTCGGCCCCGGCGGCGCCCTGGCTGACGTGACCGCCGGCCCGGGCGCCGCGCTCGGCGGTGAGCCGGATGTCGTAGTCAGCCCCGACGGCAGCTTCGCCGTCGCGACCTGGCGGGTGCCCGCACCGGGCGCCGCGCTGCGCTCGATCCTGATGCGAATCGATCTGCACACCGGTGAGCGCACGGTGATCGCCGACGACCCCGGCGCCGACCTTGAGAATCCTGCGATCTCCCCGGACGGCACCACGCTGGCGTTCACCAGGGAGACCGTGTCGACTCCGCAGCGCGCACCACGAATCACCCTGTGCCACAAGCGGTTGGACTCAGATGCCTGGACTGAGTTCGCCACCGGATGGGACCGCTGGCCGGCCTCGGTCACCTGGACGCGCGACGGCTCGGCCCTTCTGGTCACCGCCGACCACCACGGCAGGTGCCCGATCTTCGAAGTGAGCCTCGACGGGAAAGTCCGGCGGCGCACCGACGACGACTTCAGCTACACCAACGTCGTCGCGGCGCCGGGCGGCGTCATCTACGCCCTGCGCACCTCCTATGCCGCACCGCCGCACCCGGTGCGCATCGATGACGCGGTGACGGCGCTGCCGTGCGTCGACCGTCCCGAACTACCCGGCGAACTCACCGAGGTCACGGCGAGGACCGCCGACGGTGTCGAGGTGCGGTCGTGGCTGGTGTTACCCGCACCGGCGGGCAGGAGCGAAGCGACTCGGGGAAATCTTGCGGGCGGTCCCGCGCCGCTGCTGCTGTGGATCCACGGCGGTCCGCTGAACAGCTGGAACGTCTGGTCATGGCGGTGGAACCCGTGGCTGCTGGCCGCCCGCGGGTACGCGGTGCTGCTGCCCGACCCGGCGCTGTCCACCGGCTACGGCCAGGAGTTCATTCAGCGCGGCTGGGGCGAGTGGGGCGGTGCGCCTTACGAGGACCTGATGGCCGCCGTCGACGCCGCCTGCGCCGACCCGCGGATCGACGCGCAGCGCACCGCGGCGATGGGCGGGTCGTTCGGCGGATACATGGCCAACTGGGTGGCCGGTCACACCGACCGGTTCCGCGCCATCGTGACCCATGCCAGCCTGTGGGCGCTCGATCAGTTCGGGCCCACCACCGACGGTGCGTACTACTGGGCGCGCGAGATGACACCGGCTATGGCACAAGCGAATTCGCCGCACCGGTTCGTGGGGAACATCAGCACACCGATGCTGGTGATCCATGGCGACAAGGACTATCGCGTCCCCATCGGCGAGGCTCTGCGGCTGTGGTACGAGCTGCTGACCGAGTCGCGCCTGCCCGCCGCCGACGACGGCACCTCGCCGCACCGGTTCCTGTACTTCCCGAGCGAGAACCACTGGGTGCTCGCACCCCAGCACGCCAAGCTCTGGTACCAGGTGGTCACCGCGTTCCTCGCCGAGCACGTGCTGGGGGAGACCGCCGAGTTCCCCGCAGCGTTGGGGTAGCCGCGTCCCGGTAAGTTGGCGAACATGACCGCAGAGCAGCGTGAATTCGACATCGTTCTGTACGGGGCCACCGGCTTCGTCGGCAAGCTGACCGCCGAGTACCTGGCCCAAGCAGGCGGCGCAGCCCGCATCGCGCTGGCCGGCCGCTCACCCGAACGGCTGCTGGCCATCCGGGACACCCTCGGTGACGCCGCGCAATCCTGGCCCATCATCACCGCCGACGCGTCCTCGCCGTCGTCGCTGAACGACATGGCCGCCCGCACCCGCGTGGTGGTCACCACCGTCGGCCCCTACAGCCGCTACGGGCTGCCACTGGTGGCGGCGTGCGCGGCCGCGGGCACCGACTACGCCGACCTCACCGGCGAGGCCATGTTCGTCCGGCAGAGCATCGACGATTACCACAAGGAAGCCGTCGACACCGGGGCGCGCATCGTGCACGCGTGCGGATTCGATTCGATCCCTTCGGATATGAGCGTCTTCGCGCTCTATCGCCGGGCGCAGCAGGACGGCACGGGTGAACTCGGCGACACGAACTTCGTGCTGCGCGGATTCTCCGGCGGCGTCTCGGGCGGCACGGTGGCCTCGATGATCGAAGTGTTTCGGGCGTCGTCCAACGACCCCAACACCCGCCGGCTCTTCGAGGATCCCTACACACTGAGCCAGGACCGGGCCGCTGAACCCGAGCTCGGTCCCCAACCCGACCTGCCGTGGCGGCGGGGCCGCGATATCGCCCCGGAGCTGGCGGGCACCTGGACCACCGGTTTCGTCATGGCGCTCTACAACACGCGAATCGTGCGGCGCAGCAACGCATTGCTGGACTACGCCTACGGCACGAGGTTCCGCTACGCGGAGAACATGAGTGTCGGATCGTCGATCCTGGCACCTGCGGTCTCCGCGGTTGCCACGGCAGCCAACAATGGGGTGGTGGCACTGGGCAGCCGGTTCTTCCGGCTGCTGCCGCGCCGCCTGGTCGAGCGCATCGCCCCCAAGCCGGGCACCGGGCCCAGCGACGAAGCCCGTGAGAAAGGCTACTACCGCGCCGAGACCTACACCGCCACCACTGGCGGCGCACGTTACGTCGCCACCATCGCCCAGCAAGGCGACCCCGGCTACAAGGCGACGTCGGTGATGCTCGGCGAATGCGGCCTGGCCCTGGCGTTCGACCGCGACAAGCTCTCCGATTTGCGCGGTGTGCTGACCCCCGCGGCGGCGATGGGTGACGCACTGCTGGCCCGATTCCCGGCGGCCGGTATCACCTTGGAGACGGCCCGCCTCAACTGATTTATTCTCTGCGCGTAATTAGTGCCGCAGGGGTTCGGCTCGACTAATGTCGGCTCCGATCTCCGCAAACATTCATCACGAAGGTGGAACCTCATCATGGCCGGTCTCGAAGACCTCTTGAACCAGATCCCGGTAGCTGACATCGCCAGCAAGCTCGGTGCTGACCAGGGCGAGGTGAGCCAGGCTGTCCAGACGCTGGTGCCCACGCTGCTCGGCAGCATCCAGCACAACGTCGTCTCCGGCGACATCGACTCCAGCAAGCTCGAATCGACGATCGCCGAGACCGCTTCCAGCGATCTGCTCGACGGCGGGGTGAACGTCGACCAGGTCGACACCAGCCAGGGCGAGGCGATCGTCTCGCGTATCTTCGGGGGCAACGACACCAACCAGGTGGCCTCGGCGCTCGCCGGAACCGGTGCCGGCGGCGGCGACCTGATCAAGAAGCTGCTGCCGATCCTGACCCCGATCATCATCGCCTACATCGGGAAGCAGTTCGCCGGTAGCCAGGCGGGCGGCGCCAGCACTCAGGCCGCAGCCTCCGGCGGTGGCCTCGGCGATCTGCTCGGCGGCATCCTCGGCGGAGCCACCGGCGGCAGCGGCGGCGGCAACAACGCGCTGGGCAGCATCCTGGGCAGCGTCCTCGGCGGCCAGCAGGGCGGTGCCATCGGCAGCATCCTCGGCGGGCTGCTCGGCGGCAAGAAGTAGAGCGAACGGCCCGGCGGGAGGCGACGCTGTGCGCACCGCCCGTCGGGCCCGGCTCGCCCGTTCCTAGAATTGACGGGTGACCACCACTGACGACTCTCGTGCCGAGGCCCTGCCCAAGTCGTGGGAGCCGGGCGCGGTAGAGCAGCAGATCTATCAGGGCTGGGTCGATGCCGGCTATTTCACCGCCGATGCCACCAGCGCCAAACCCCCGTACTCCATAGTTCTGCCGCCGCCGAACGTGACCGGCAGCCTGCACATGGGCCACGCGCTGGACCACACCCTCATGGATGCCCTGACCCGGCGCAAGCGCATGCAGGGCTTCGAGGTGCTGTGGTTGCCGGGCATGGACCACGCCGGCATTGCCACCCAGTCGGTGGTGGAAAAGCAGATCGCCGTAGACGGCAAAACCAAAGAGGACTTCGGCCGCGAGCTGTTCGTGCAGAAGGTCTGGGACTGGAAGCACGAGTCCGGCGGGGCGATCGGCGCCCAGATGCGCCGCATCGGTGACGGCGTGGACTGGAGCCGCGACCGCTTCACCATGGACGAGGGTCTCTCCCGGGCGGTGCGCACCATCTTCAAGCGGCTCTACGACGCCGGGCTCATTTATCAGGCCGAGCGATTGGTCAACTGGTCACCGGTACTCGAGACGGCGATCTCGGACCTCGAGGTGAAGTACGAGGACATCGAGGGCGAGCTGGTGTCCTTCCGGTACGGGTCGATGGACGACTCGCAACCACACCTGGTGGTGGCCACCACCCGGATCGAGACGATGCTCGGCGACACCGCGATCGCGGTGCACCCCGACGACGAACGCTATCGGCACCTGGTCGGCACCACGCTGCCGCACCCGTTCCTCGACCGCGACATCGTCATCGTCGCCGACGCGCACGTCGACCCCGAATTCGGTACCGGCGCAGTAAAAGTCACCCCCGCCCACGACCCGAACGACTTCGAGATCGGCCTGCGGCACAACCTGGCGATGCCGTCGATCATGGACACCAAGGGCCGGATCGCCGACACCGGAACCCAGTTCGACGGCATGGACCGCTTCGAGGCGCGCGTCAAGGTGCGCGAGGCGCTCGCCGCCGAGGGACGCATCGTCGCCGAGAAGCGGCCGTATCTGCACAGCGTCGGGCACTCCGAGCGCAGCGGCGAGCCGATCGAGCCGCGGCTGAGCCTGCAGTGGTGGGTGAAAGTGGAGTCGATGGCCAAGGCCGCCGGCGACGCGGTCCGCGGCGGTGACATCGTGATCCACCCCAAGAGCCTGGAGCCGCGCTGGTTCGCCTGGGTCGACGACATGCACGACTGGTGCATTTCGCGTCAGCTCTGGTGGGGCCATCGCATCCCGATCTGGCACGGGCCCAACGGCGAGACGGTGTGCGTCGGTCCCGACGAGACTCCGCCGGAGGGCTGGGAGCAGGACCCCGACGTCCTGGACACCTGGTTCTCCTCGGCGCTGTGGCCGTTCTCCACGATGGGCTGGCCGGACCGCACCCCTGAGCTCGAAAAGTTCTATCCGACAACTGTTCTGGTCACCGGTTACGACATCCTGTTCTTCTGGGTGGCCCGGATGGTGATGTTCGGGACGTTCGTGTCGGGGGACGACGCGATCACCACCGGCGGCACGCGCGGCCCGCAGATGCCGTTCGAGAACGTCTTCCTGCACGGCCTGATCCGCGACGAGCACGGCCGCAAGATGAGCAAGTCCCGCGGCAACGGCATCGACCCGCTGGACTGGGTGGAGCTGTTCGGCGCCGACGCGCTGCGGTTCACCCTGGCCCGCGGCGCCAGCCCCGGCGGTGACCTGTCGATCGGCGAGGACCACGCCCGTGCGTCGCGCAACTTCGCCACGAAGCTGTTCAACGCCACTCGGTTCGCGTTGATGAACGGAGCGGCGCTGGCGCCACTGCCGGCGGCCGAGGATCTGACCGACGCCGACCGCTGGATCCTCGGGCGGCTGGAACAGGTTCGGGCCGAGGTGGATTCAGCCTTTGACGGCTACGAGTTCAGCCGGGCGTGTGAGTCGCTGTATCACTTCGCCTGGGACGAGTTCTGCGACTGGTATCTGGAGCTGGCCAAAGTACAGATCGCCGAGGGAGTTTCGCACACCACCGCGGTGCTGGCCGCGGTCCTCGACGCGTTGCTCAAGCTGCTGCACCCGGTGATGCCGTTCGTCACCGAGACATTGTGGAAGGCGCTGACCGGGCAGGAATCTTTGGTTATCGCCGACTGGCCTGAGCCGTCCGGCCTGACACTGGACGGCGTTGCTGCACAACGCATCGCCGACGTGCAGAAGCTGGTCACCGAGGTGCGCCGGTTCCGCAGCGACCAGGGTCTGGCGGACCGGCAGAAGGTGCCCGCCCGCCTGTCGGGCGTCGAGCAGGCCGGCCTGGGTGCACACGTCGCGCCGGTCACCGCACTGGCCTGGCTGACCAGCCCGGCCGCGGAGTTCAGCCCGACGGCGCACATCGAGGTGCGGTTGTCCGGCGGCACCGTCGACGTCGAACTCGACACCTCCGGGACCGTCGACGTTGCCGCCGAGCGTCGCCGGCTGGAAAAGGACCTGGCCGCCGCGCAGAAGGAATTGGCAGGCACCACAGCCAAACTCGACAATGAGGCGTTCCTGGCCAAGGCGCCCGATGATGTCGTCGCCAAGATTCGCGGGCGCCAGCAACTGGCCCGCGAGGAAGTCGACCGGATCACCGCACGCCTGGCCGCGCTGGCATGACGGAGCCGCTGGGCCGGCGACATCCGGCTGACGAGCCAACACCGGACGAGATCGCCGCACTGCTCCAGGTCGAGCATCTGCTCGACCAACGCTGGCCGGAGACCAAGCTCGAGCCCAGCACCGCCCGTATCTCGGCGCTGATGGATCTGCTGGGCTCACCGCAGCGCAGCTATCCGTGCATCCACGTCGCCGGCACCAACGGCAAGACCTCGGTGGTGCGGATGATCGACGCGCTGCTGACCGCGCTGAACCAGCGCACCGGGCGTACCACCAGCCCGCACCTGCAGTCGGCCGTCGAACGCATCGCCATCGACAACCAGCCGATCAGCCCCGCCCGCTACGTCGAGGTCTACCGCGAGATCGAACCCTTCGTGCAGATGATCGACGCCCAGTCCGAGGCCGGCGGGGGACCGGCGATGAGCAAGTTCGAGGTCGTCACCGCGATGGCGTTCGCCGCCTTCGCCGATGCGCCGGTCGACATCGCCGTCGTCGAGGTCGGGATGGGTGGGCGCTGGGACGCCACCAACGTCGTCGACGCACCCGTGGCGGTTATCACCCCGATCGGCATCGACCACACCGAGTACCTCGGCGACAGCATCGCCGAGATCGCGGCCGAGAAGGCCGGCATCATCAGCGCCCCGCGAGGTGAGCTGGTGCAGACCGACACCGTCGCCGTGATCGGCCGCCAGGAGCCGGCGGCGATGGAGGTGGTGCTGGCCGAAGCGGTCCGCGCGGATGCCGCGGTGGCCCGCGAGGACTCCGAGTTCGCGGTGCTGAGCAGGCAGGTCGCGATCGGCGGCCAGGTGCTCGAACTGCAGGGCCTCGGCGGGCGGTACTCCGATATCTTCCTGCCGCTGCACGGCGAACATCAGGCGCACAACGCGGCGGTGGCCCTGGCAGCGGTCGAGGCGTTCTTCGGGGCCGGCCCGCAGCGGCAGCTCGACATCGACGCCGTGCGGGCGGGTTTCGCCGCCGCGACGAGTCCAGGCCGGCTGGAGCGGATGCGCAGCGCGCCGACGGTGTTCATCGACGCTGCGCACAATCCTGCCGGTGCCGCGGTGCTCGCCGGTGCGTTGAGCACCGAGTTCGACTTCCGTCTGCTCGTCGGTGTGCTCAGCGTGATGGGGGACAAGGACGTCACGGGCATCCTGGCCGCGCTCGAGCCGGTGCTTGACCAGATCATCGTCACCCACAACGGGTCGCCCCGGGCGCTGGAGGTCGAGGCGCTGGCGCTGCGGGCCGAGGAGATCTTCGGGCCCGAACGGGTGCTGCGCGCCCAGACGCTGCCCGACGCGATCGAGACGGCCACCGCCCTCGTCGAGGACGACGCCGCCGAAGCCGACGGGTTCTCCGGCGCCGGAATCGTCATCACCGGCTCGGTGGTGACGGCCGGAGCGGCCCGCACCATCTTCGGGAAGGACCCGCAATGACCGACGACACGCCCGGCCCCGCGGCTCCGCCGCCCGACCCTTGGAAGAGTTTCCGCGGCGTCATGGCCGGCACCCTGATCCTCGAAGCGATCGTTGTGCTGCTGGCGCTGCCGGTGGTGGGGTCGGTCGGCGGTGGGCTGACGGCCTGGTCGACGGCGTTCCTGGTGGGTTTCGCAGTGCTGCTGATCCTGCTGGCCGGCGTGCAGGGCAAGCCCTGGGCGATCTGGATGAACCTCGGTGTGCAGCTTCTTCTGGTCGCGGGATTCGTTGTGTACCCGGCGGTCGGATTCATCGGTCTGCTGTTCGTCGTGGTGTGGGCCGTGATCGCCTATCTGCGGGCCGAGGTGCTGCGCAGACAGCGCCGCGGCCTGCTGCCCGGCCAGCAGACGCCGCCGGACTGACGGGTACGCTGTCGGCCGTGACCGCGCCGGTGACGATGCTTCAGCGATGCGATGAGGAGGAACGGCGCTAGATGACTGAGCGGACTCTTGTGCTGATCAAGCCCGATGGTGTGCAACGACAGGTGGTCGGCGAGATCATCAGCCGGATCGAGCGCAAAGGCCTCACTATCGCGGCCCTTGAGCTCAAGCAGGTCAGCGACGAGCTGGCCCGCGCGCACTACGCCGAACACGAGGACAAGCCGTTCTTCGGCTCGCTGCTCGAGTTCATCACCTCGGGACCCGTGGTGGCGGCGATCCTGGAAGGCCCTCGCGCGGTCGCGGCGTTCCGCCAGCTCGCCGGTGGTACCGACCCCGTCGAGAAGGCCACCCCCGGCACGATCCGCGGTGACTTCGGGCTGGAGACGCAGTTCAATCTGGTGCACGGCTCGGACTCGCCGGACTCTGCGGAGCGCGAGATCGCGCTGTGGTTTCCCGCCGTCTGACACTTCGTTGCGGCCAATGCCGTGCCACTACGTCAGAACTGCCCCTGCGGTGTGGGATACTGGTGGACGGATGTGCCCCTAAACACATCCGAATGAAGACTTAGACGAGCGCGACCATCGCAATCAGTGGTGCGGCGCCGACCGTCCACAGCCGTCATTCAGCCAGGCACCGAGCGCGTTCGCTACGAGCCGTTCGGAGCGAGACCATGACAAGCCCGGGGGAAGTAACCCGGGCGCATAGCGGAAGCCCTCGCGTGGCCGCGTCGTAGGACGCGCCCGGGGGCCCTAGGAGACTACGTGGCCGACGATGACATCTATCAGGACCTGCCCGAAACCCCGAGCGAGCCAGCGAGCGAACCAGCTAGCGAGCCGAAGTGGGAACCACCCGCGACCGCGGGTGAGGAGCTGCCGGACCGCCTGAGGGTGCATTCCCTCGCGCGGGTGCTCGGCACCACCAGCCGACGCGTCCTCGACGCGTTGAGCGAACTCGACGGCCGCACGCGCAGCGCGCAGTCCACCGTCGAGCGCACCGACGCGGTGCGGGTGCGCGACGTGCTGGCCCAGGAGCCGGCCCCCGCTGCCGAACAACCCGCAGCACCGGTCGAACCAGCGGCTGTCGAGGTGCCCGTCGAGGCCACGGTCGCCGAGGTCGATGCCACTGCCGACGTCGTCGAGGACGACGAGCCGGAATCGCGCCTGATCCTGGAAACCACCACCATCGAGCAGTCGGTGTACATGCCGTTGTTCGTCGCCCCGCAGCCGGTCAGAGCCGTCGCCGTCGAAAGCGACGACGACGATGAGGACGAGGACGAGGACGACGACGAGGAGTCCGGCGTCGAGACCGACGACGACCAGTCCGAGCGGCCGGCCAGCCGCCGCCGCCGGCGTGGCCGCCGCGGCCGCGGTCGTGGTCGCGGTGAGCAGGGCGAAGCCACCGGCGAGGACACCGACGACGAGGCGACCGAGAGCGCCGAGGATGACGAGACCGACGAGGTATCCGGCGACGAGGAGTCGGGCACCGGCGAGGCAGCCACCCGGCGCCGCCGCAGGCGCAGGCGTCGCAAGACCGGTGGCGGCGGCGAGGACGGGGAACCCGCCTCCGAGGACGATCCGCCCAATACCGTCGTTCACGAACGCGCCCCGCGCAGCAAGGCCGAGCGTGACCCGGATGCCATCCAGGGCATCAGCGGCTCTACCCGCCTGGAGGCCAAGCGTCAGCGCCGCCGCGACGGCCGCGACGCCGGTCGCCGGCGCCCGCCGATCCTGTCCGAGGCCGAGTTCCTCGCCCGCCGCGAAGCGGTCGAACGGGTCATGGTCGTCCGCGACAAGATCCGCACCGAACCGCCGCACGAGGGTGCCCGCTATACCCAGATCGCGGTGCTCGAAGACGGTGTGGTCGTCGAGCACTTCGTCACCTCCGCGGCGTCGGCGTCGCTGGTCGGCAACATCTACCTGGGCATCGTGCAGAACGTGCTGCCGTCGATGGAGGCCGCGTTCGTCGACATCGGCCGCGGCCGCAACGGCGTGCTCTACGCCGGTGAGGTCAACTGGGAGGCGGCCGGACTCGGCGGTGCGCAGCGCAAGATCGAGCAGGCCCTCAAGCCCGGCGACTACGTCGTCGTCCAGGTCAGCAAGGACCCGGTCGGGCACAAGGGCGCCCGACTGACCACTCAGGTCTCACTGGCCGGCCGCTATCTGGTCTACGTGCCGGGTGCCTCGTCGACCGGGATCAGCCGCAAGCTGCCCGACACCGAGCGCCAGCGCCTCAAGGAGATCCTGCGTGAGGTGGTTCCGTCGGATGCCGGCGTGATCATCCGCACCGCCTCCGAAGGGGTCAAGGAAGAGGACATCCGCGGCGACGTCGAGCGCCTGCAGGAACGCTGGAATGCCATCGCCGCGGAAGCCGAGCGGGTCAAGGGCAACAAGGCCGGCGCCGCGATCGCGCTGTACGAGGAGCCCGACGTCCTGGTCAAGGTGATCCGGGACCTGTTCAACGAAGACTTCTCCGGGCTGATCGTCTCCGGCGACAGCGCCTGGGAAACCATCAACGAGTACGTGAATTCGGTTGCGCCGGAACTGGTTCCGAAGCTGACGAAGTACGATCCGCCGGGTGGTCCCGACGGGCCGGACGTGTTCGCGGTGCACCGCATCGACGAGCAGCTGGCCAAGGCGCTCGACCGCAAGGTGTGGCTGCCCTCGGGCGGCACCCTGGTGATCGACCGGACCGAGGCGATGACGGTCGTCGACGTCAACACCGGCAAGTTCACCGGCGCCGGGGGCAACCTGGAGCAGACGGTCACCAAGAACAACCTCGAAGCGGCCGAGGAGATCGTGCGCCAGCTGCGGCTGCGCGATATCGGGGGCATCGTGGTGATCGACTTCATCGACATGGTGCTGGAGTCCAACCGCGATCTGGTGCTGCGACGGCTCACCGAGGCGCTGGCCCGCGACCGCACCCGTCACCAGGTCTCCGAGGTCACCTCGCTGGGCCTGGTGCAGCTGACCCGCAAGAAGCTCGGCACCGGCTTGGTGGAGGCCTTCTCGACGACGTGCAGTCACTGCAGCGGGCGCGGCATCGTGCTGCACGCCGACCCGGTGGACACCACGCAGGCGGTGGCGCGCAAGGCCGAGTCCGGCAGCCGTCGCAGCAAGCGTGGCAAGAAGGGACGCACCGAGGAGCCGTCGGTCGCCCGGGTACCTGTGCATGTCCCCGGCGAGCACCCGATGTTCAAGGCGATGGCCGCGGCCAACGGCAAACCCGAGGACGAGGACTCCGAGGAGGAGCTGGCCGACGAGCTCGACCGCGAGGCGATCTCGGAAGCTGAAGCCGACATCGAGGAGCAGGTGGCCGACGAGGCCGTCGACGAGGATCTCGACGACGAGGAATTCGACGAGGACGAGGCCGACGAGGACGAAGACGACGAGGACGACGACGAGATCGACGTCGACCTGGACGAAGACGACGAGGACCTCGACGACCCCCTTGACGTCGACGATGACGACGCCGACGAGGACGATGACGACGAGGATCTGCCCGATAGCGGTGAGTACGACGACGTCGACGAACCCGCCGTTGTGCAGGCGCCCGTGGTCGCCGGCAGGCGGCCCCGCCGCCGTGCAGCGGCCCGTCCCGCCGGGCCACCCGTGTCCTAGGCGAGGCGGTTTGACCCTCCCGGTGCTGGTCACGTAACCTTGAGCAGTTGTCGCCAGGCGTCCGACGCCGGTGGCAGCGGGCTTAAGATCCCGCACCCCCAAGACCCGCGCACGCAGCTTCGGTTAGCGCGCGCCCGCAGAGCAAGGCAGAGGAACTGATGGCGACGTACGCAATCGTCAAGACCGGCGGCAAGCAGTACAAGGTCGCCGTGGGAGACATCGTCAAGGTCGAGAAGCTCGAGGTCGAGGCCGGTAGCTCCGTTTCGCTGCCTGTCGCGCTCGTCGTCGACGGCGCCAAGGTGACTACCGACGCCAAGGCTCTGGAGAAGGTCGCGGTCACCGGTGAGGTGCTCGAGCACACCAAGGGTCCCAAGATCCGCATCCACAAGTTCAAGAACAAGACCGGCTACCACAAGCGGCAGGGTCACCGTCAGCCGCTGACCGTGCTCAAGGTCACCGGGATCAAGTAGCGACAGGGAGCGAACAGACATGGCACACAAAAAGGGCGCTTCCAGCTCGCGCAACGGTCGCGAGTCCAATGCCCAGCGACTCGGCGTCAAGCGTTTCGGTGGTCAGGTCGTCAAGGCCGGCGAGATCATCGTCCGCCAGCGCGGCACCCACTTCCATCCCGGCGTCAACGTCGGTCGCGGCGGGGATGACACCCTGTTCGCCACCGCGCCGGGCGCGGTCGAGTTCGGCGTGAAGCGCGGTCGCAAGACCGTCAACATCGTCCGCGTCGCCCGACCGGAGTAGGTCTTAATTTCGCGAGTGTGCGTCCACTGCGAGATTGAGACCGATTTCTCGCAGTACGTTCACACTCGACGATTGAAAGGACCCTCCGATGCCCCGGTTCGTCGACCGCGTTGTCATTCGTACCCACGCGGGTAACGGCGGTCACGGCTGCGCCTCGGTGCACCGCGAGAAGTTCAAGCCGCTTGGCGGCCCGGACGGCGGCAATGGCGGCAACGGCGGCAGCGTCATCCTGGTCGTCGACCCGCAGGTGCACACCCTGCTGGACTTCCACTTCCACCCCAATGTTGTCGCCCCGTCGGGCAAGCAGGGGATGGGCAACAACCGGGACGGGGCCAACGGCGCCGATCTCGAAGTCAAGGTTCCCGACGGCACGATGGTGCTCGACGAGCAGGGCCGGCTACTAGCCGACCTCGTGGGTGCGGGCACCAGCTTCGTGGCGGCCGAAGGCGGCCGGGGCGGACTGGGCAACGCCGCGCTGGCCTCCCGTGCCCGCAAGGCGCCCGGGTTCGCGTTGCTCGGCGAAAAGGGCCAGGAACGCGACCTCACCCTCGAACTGAAGACGGTCGCCGACGTCGGCCTCATCGGGTTCCCGTCGGCGGGCAAGTCGTCGCTGGTGTCGACCATCTCGGCGGCCAAGCCCAAGATCGCCGACTACCCGTTCACCACGCTGGTGCCCAACCTCGGTGTGGTGTCGGCCGGCGAGCACACCTTCACCGTCGCCGACGTTCCCGGCCTGATCCCGGGCGCCTCCGAGGGCCGTGGGCTGGGGCTGGATTTCCTGCGTCATATCGAACGCTGCGCCGTGCTGGTGCACGTCGTCGACTGCGCCACTCTGGAGCCCGGCCGCGACCCGATCTCCGACATCGAGGCGCTGGAGGCCGAGCTGGCCGCCTATCAGCCGACGCTGCAAGGGGATACGACGCTCGGTGACCTCGCGAACCGGCCTCGTGCGGTGGTGCTGAACAAGATTGACGTCCCCGAGGCGCGTGAACTTGCCGACTTCGTGCGTCCCGAGATCGCCAAGCGTGGCTGGCCGGTGTTCGAGGTCTCCACGGTCAGTCGAGAAGGCCTGCGCGAGTTGACCTTTGCCCTGTGGGATCTGGTCGCCGCCTACCAGGCCGCCCAGCCCGAGGTGGTTCCGCGCCGGCCGGTCATCCGGCCGATCCCGGTGGACCAGAGCGGCTTCACCGTCGAGGCCGACACGGCCAACCCCGGTGGCTTCATCGTGCGCGGCACCCGCCCCGAGCGCTGGGTGGCGCAGACCAACTTCGACAACGACGAAGCGGTCGGCTATCTCGGTGACCGCCTGGCCCGCCTCGGTGTCGAGGACCAACTGCTGAAGCTGGGTGCTGTGGCGGGATGTGCGGTGACCATCGGCGACATGACCTTCGACTGGGAGCCGCAGACACCGGCCGGTGTGGACGTCACGCCGACGGGCCGCGGAACCGACGCCCGGCTGGAACGCAACGACCGGATCGGTGCCGCCGAGCGCAAGGAAGCCCGCCGCGCGCGTCGTGATCACGGGGACGAGGCGTGAGCGAGTACCGCGATGCGATCCGCAGCGCCCGCAGCGTTGTGGTCAAGATCGGCACCACCGCACTGACCACGACGTCCGGGCTCTTCGACGCCGGCCGGCTGGCGAAACTGGTCGACGCCATCGAGGCGCGGATGCAGGCCGGCTCCGACGTCGTCATCGTGTCGTCCGGTGCGATCGCCGCGGGCATCGAGCCGCTGGGCCTGAGCCGGCGGCCCACCGACCTGGCGACCAAACAGGCCGCGGCCAGCGTCGGGCAGGTCGCGCTGGTCAACGCCTGGAGCGCGGCGTTCGGTCGCTATGACCGCACCGTCGGCCAGGTGCTGCTGACCGCGCACGACATCGCGATGCGGGTGCAGCACACCAACGCCCAGCGCACCCTGGACCGGCTGCGCGGGCTGCACGCGGTCGCCATCGTCAACGAGAACGACACCGTGGCCACCAACGAGATCCGCTTCGGCGACAACGACCGGCTCTCGGCACTGGTGGCCCATCTGGTGGGTGCCGACGCGCTGGTCCTGCTCTCGGACATCGACGGGCTCTACGACTCCGATCCACGCCGGGGTGACGCCCGGTTCATCCCCGAGGTCGCCGGCCCCGACGACCTCGACGGTGTCGTCGCCGGGCAGGGCAGCCGGCTGGGCACCGGCGGCATGCGCTCGAAGCTGTCCTCGGCACTGCTGGCCGCTGACGCCGGCGTGCCGGTGCTGCTGGCCGCCGCCGCTGACGCCGCCGCGGCGCTCTCGGACGCCTCGGTTGGCACGGTGTTCGCGCCGCGCCCCGACCGGATGTCGGCGCGGCGGTTCTGGGTGCGCTATGCCGCCGAGGTCGCCGGGGCGCTGACGCTCGACGCCGGCGCGGTGCGTGCGGTCGTCAAACAACGCCGTTCACTGCTGCCCGCGGGTATCACCGGGGTGTCGGGCCGGTTCTTCGGCGGCGACGTCGTGGAGTTGCGCGGCCCGGACGAGGCGATGGTGGCGCGCGGCGTGGTGGCCTACGACGCCGCGGAGCTGACGACGATGATCGGCCGCTCCACGACCGACCTGCCTGCCGAGATGCGCAGGCCCGCGGTGCACGCCGACGACCTCGTCGCGGTCTAACCCCGCCCGCGATGCAGTAGCCCGCGGATCCCCTTTTCCAGCTCGGCCAGCTTGGCTTTCAACACCTCGGCGCGGTCGCCTGCGGCGTCCATCGGGTCGTCGTCGCGTTTGCGGACGGTGACACCGTTGGCCGTGGCGGTGGCGATCACCGACTCGCTGACCTTCGCGTCAGCGAGGATCAGGGTGGAGATCACCCCGGGTGAGAGCACTTTGTCGCGGCGGAACAGGCCGCCGCGGAAGTGCACCTCGGCCGGAATGCGGACGTCGGCGTGGTCTTCGATCTGCCGTCTGGCCGTCGCCATCAGCAGCGTCAGGACCGCCGCCGACGCCAGCCCGAGCAGCCGGCCCCGGCCGGGAAACCATGGCACCGGCAGCCGGTCCACCTGCTTCTCGACCGCCCCAGAGAGCAGGTACTCCACGAGGTTGCGGGTGTCGATCTCGGTGATCTTTGACCACTTGACGTCGTCGCCGTCGAATTCGAGGGTCTCCGGCGTGATCGCCAGGCCGCCGTAGCGGTTGAGGAAGAGCACGATGCCCCGCAGCTGTTGCGGCAGCCGGGTGGTGTCGGCGACGATGTCGCCGATGCCCAGTGCCCACCGCTGTGTGATCGGCCCCGGTGGTGGACGCATCCGTTTGAGCAGTGCGGCAACCCGGCCGGCTTCGGTGTCGATGTCCTCTTGGGTGGGGGCGCCGACCTCCCGGCCTCTGGAGCGTTTCATGCCGACATGGTCTCAGCCAGTTCGTCGGCGAGCAGTACCAGCATCTCCGAACAGCCGTTGTCGACCTTCACCGTGGCCAGATCGTCGCCGCGGGTGGCGCCACGGTTGACGATCGCGATGGGTTTGCCCAGCGCCGCGGCGTGCCGCACGAAGCGGTAACCCGAGAACACCGTGAGCGACGAACCGGCCACCAGCAGCGCATCTGAGGCATCGATCATCGAATATGCCTGGGCGACAACATCTTTGCTGACACTTTCACCGAAGTAGACGATGTCGGGTTTGAGTATGCCCCCGCAGGTCGGGCAGTCGACGAAGTGGAAGGACTCGGTGTCGTCGACCACGGCGTCGGCGTCAGGGGCGACGGCCAGGCCACCGACCCGCTCGGCGCGTTCGGTGAACCCGGGGTTGGCGGCTTCGAGCTGTTCGGCGAGCGCGGCCCGCGACATGGTGTGCCCGCAGTCCAGGCACACCACCTGCGCGTAGGTGCCGTGCAGGTTGATGACATTGCGGCTGCCGGCCTTGGTGTGCAGCAGGTCCACGTTCTGGGTGATCACGCCGGTGACCACCCCGGCCCGCTCGAGCGCGGCCAGCGCCCGGTGCCCGGCATTCGGCAGGGTCTGGGCCATGTGCCGCCACCCCAGATGGTTACGGGCCCAGTAACGCTGCCGGTATTCCCGGCTGGAGGTGAACTGGCGGATCGTCATCGGGTTGGCCGGCGGGGAGTCCGGTCCGCGGTAGTCGGGAATGCCCGAGTCGGTGGACAGACCGGCCCCTGTGAGCACGGCGCACCGTCGCCCCGACAGCAGCGCAACGAGTTCCGGGGCGTCCATCCCACCAGGATAGGTGGCTAGCCGATGTTGATGAACGGACTGACTGCGTCGCGGGCGAACTGGGCCACGTTGACCGAGGCGTCGCCGTCGGGGAAGCTCACCGTGGACAGCAGATGGCCCCCGGCGTCCACGAAGTCGCCGTCGGCGCGGCCCTGGTGAGTCGATGACGTCACGAGGATGATTCCCGACGTTCCGGCCTGCTCTGCCAGCGGCACCGAGAACCGGGCGTTCTGCACGGTGCTGTTGGCCTTGT
Organism: Mycobacterium sp. DL592; assembly: GCF_011694515.1. Taxonomy (NCBI): domain Bacteria; kingdom Bacillati; phylum Actinomycetota; class Actinomycetes; order Mycobacteriales; family Mycobacteriaceae; genus Mycobacterium; species Mycobacterium sp. DL592. The sequence continues at coordinate 1,704,195 of NZ_CP050192.1, forward strand.
CCTCCACGATGATTCGGTTGTCGGGGAAGCCGAACATCAACAGCATGCGGCGCATCTGCCCGGCCTCGGTCTGCCCGTTGCGCGGGTTGCCGCCGGTGACGATGATCGGCGACTGCGGGAAGAACTGTGCGACGGCCAGACCGGTGAACACCCGGTTGCGCAGCACCGACCGCATACTGCCGTCGTCATTGAGCCCGTAACCGAGGACCACGATCGCCGGCTTGGAGAAATCCTTGGCTGATGTGGGGGGAGCGGCCTGGGCGGGCGCCGGTGAGAAACCACCCAAGACCACGGCGGCGGCGACGGCGAGAGCGGCGGCAGCAGCTTTGAGTCGACGACGCACGTGTCCTCCGCGGAAGTATCGGAATTGTCGACTGCGTAATCGTGCGGCGACGGTGGATCGTTACTGCGTCTCAACCGTTCAGAGCCGCTCAGAGCCTCTCCATGGCCCGCTTCATCGCTGCGGTCTCTAGGAAGTCGTAGCGGGTTGGCACGTAACGCGGGCGGGCCGGGCGCTGCGCCACGGGCCGAGCGGCCAACGCGGCGCGGGTGGCGGCGGTCCAACGCGACCACAGCCGCGGGGCGAACGGCGTCTCGGGCCGGTAGGCAACAGATGTCATGGCGATCTCCCTGGTGGTGGGGCCGGCCGGTCCGGCCCGTACCAGAAAGCTATGGCCGCGCAGGCTCGCCGTAACGAGTAGCGGGGTACTCGAATCGTCGCGAAAGACCGCGAAAGACGTTGCACCGCATCGAGAATGGTGAGCGCAAGCACCTGGCGCGGCGACTGTGCGCCGGCTCACATCAGCAGCCCGGTGACGCGGCTCCGCGGGTTGGGGGATACCCGTTTCCGGCTGGTGGGCTATACGGGCGACAATGGGGCATGGATTTCTACTCCGTCTACCGGCACGGGTTCGCGCGGGTGGCCGCGTGCACGCACCACACGGTGCTGGCAGACCCGGCCGCCAACGCCGAGTCGGTGGTGCGGATCGCGCGCGCCTGCCACGACGATGGCGTGGCTGTGGCGGTCTTCCCGGAGTTGACGCTGTCGGGCTATTCGATCGAGGACATCCTGCTGCAGGACAGCCTGCTCGACGCCGTCGAGGACGCCCTGCTGGAGGTGATCGCCGCCTCGGCGGACCTGCTTCCGGTGCTCGTGGTGGGGGCTCCGCTGCGCTACCTGCACCGCATCTACAACACCGCTGTGGTGATCCATCGCGGCGTCGTGCTCGGCGTCGCCCCGAAGTCCTATCTGCCCACCTACCGGGAGTTCTACGAGAGCCGGCAGGTCGCCGCGGGTGACGACCTGCACGGCACCATCCGCATCGGCGGCACCGAGGTGCCGTTCGGCCCGGATCTGCTGTTCACCGCCGAGGACGTGCCCGGTCTGGTGCTGCACGTGGAGATCTGCGAGGACATGTTCGTGCCCGTGCCGCCCAGCGCGCACGCCGCGCTGGCGGGGGCCACGGTGCTGGCCAACCTGTCGGGAAGCCCGATCACGATCGGGCGTGCGGAGGACCGCAAGCTGCTGGCCCGCTCGGCGTCGGCGCGCTGCCTGGCCGCCTACGTCTACGCGGCGGCGGGCGAAGGGGAGTCGAGCACCGACCTGGCCTGGGACGGGCAGACCATGATCTACGAGAACGGCAGGCTGCTGGCCGAGTCGGAACGCTTCCCGAAAGGCGAGCGCCGCTCGGTGGCAGATGTCGACCTCGACCTGTTGCGGGCCGAACGGCTGCGGATGGGCACCTTCGACGACAATCGCCGCCACCACCAAGACGCACTGAGCTCGTTTCGGCGCATCGGTTTCGTACTCGATCCGCCCACCGGCGACATCGGCGTGCTGCGTGAGATCGAACGCTTTCCGTTCGTGCCGAGCGATCCGCTTCGGCTGGAACAGGATTGCTACGAGGGCTACAGCATCCAGGTCGCCGGTCTCGAGCAACGGCTGCGTGCACTGAACTACCCGAAGGTCGTCATCGGTGTGTCCGGCGGTCTGGATTCGACGCACGCGCTGATCGTCGCCGCACGGGCGATGGACCGGGAAGGCCGCCCGCGCAGCGATATTCTGGCCTTCACCCTGCCCGGGTTCGCCACCGGTGAGCGCACCAAGAACAACGCGATCAAGCTGTCGCGGGCGCTGGGCGTCACGTTCGAGGAGATCGACATCCGGTCGACAGCCTCGCTGATGCTCACCGAGCTCGGTCACCCGTTCTCCCGCGGCGAGCCGGTCTACGACGTCACCTTCGAGAACGTGCAGGCCGGCCTGCGCACCGACTATCTGTTCCGGATCGCCAACCAGCGCGGCGGCATCGTGCTGGGCACCGGTGACCTTTCCGAGCTGGCGCTGGGCTGGTCGACCTACGGTGTCGGCGACCAGATGAGCCACTACAACGTCAATGGCGGCGTGCCGAAAACCCTTATCCAGCATCTGATTCGGTGGGTCATATCGTCGGGTCAGTTCAACGACGAGGTCGACGAGATCCTGCAGTCGGTGCTCGACACGGAAATCACCCCCGAACTAGTGCCCACCGGCGAGGACGAGGAGGTCCAGAGCAGCGAGGCCAAGGTCGGGCCGTACTCACTGCAGGACTTCTCGCTGTTCCAGGTGCTGCGTTACGGCTTCCGGCCCTCGAAGATCGCGTTCCTGGCCTGGCACGCCTGGAGTGATCCCGACCATGGCACCTGGCCCCCCGGCTTTCCCGAAGGCAAGCGACCGGCCTACTCGCTCAAGGAGATTCGGCACTGGCTGGCGGTCTTCGCGCAGCGGTACTACTCGTTCAGCCAGTTCAAGCGGTCAGCGTTGCCGAACGGGCCCAAGGTGTCGCACGGCGGTTCGCTGTCGCCGCGCGGTGACTGGCGGGCGCCGTCGGACATGTCCGCGCGGATCTGGCTTGCCGAGATCGAACGCGATATACCGCAGGAGTGATCGGTGGCCGGAGTCGACAGCTGCCTTGATGCAGGATGACGCCGGTGTTAGCCTCGACTTCGTCGATGCGTTTCAGCGCATCCCCGGACGAGATGTGCGCCGTACCCGGCTTGTCAAGACGACGCACCTTGGAGGGTTGATGTCCGACGCGCTCAGCACTACCGGTTGTACTGTCCCAAAGCCCTTAGGTGTGCGGTGGATACACGGATCGGTGTCGTCCAAGCACAATGCCGACCCGGATGTGCAGGTCCACTGGTACGACGATGACACGGTGATCTTGCGGCAGAACAAGGCAATTCACTACGAGGCGCCGTTCATGTTCCTGCTGTTCGGTTGTGACCGGGCGGTTCTGCTGGACACCGGCGCCACAGCCGAAGAGCAGTATTTCCCGCTGCGTGCCGTGGTTGATGACGTCATCGAGGAGTGGCTCGATCGCTACCCCGAGACACATCGCCCCTATGAACTTCTGGTGCTGCACACCCACTCCCATGGCGATCACGTCGCCGGCGACACTCAGTTCACAGACCGGCCTGGGACCACCCTGGTGCCGGCCGACAAGGAAAACGCCTGGGACTACTTCGGTTTCACCGAAGATGACCACGGGCCCCGGACGGTCGACCTCGGCGACCGAACGCTGGACGTTCTTGCCACACCGGGACATGACGCGTCATCGGTCACGTACTACGACCCGTGGACGGGCATCCTGTTCACCGGCGACACGGTTTACCGCGGCAGGCTGTATATCGTCGACTGGCAGGCCTTCGCGCGAAGCATCGACCGGCTCATCGAGTTCTCCGAATCGCACCGCGTGAACCATGTGATCGGTTGTCACATCGAGATGACCTGCGCGCCCGGCGTGGACTACCCCGTTCTGACGACCTATCAGCCCGACGAGCCGGCCCTGGAGATGTCCGTCGAGCACCTCTACGCTGTTCGGGCAGCGCTCGAGGCCGCCGGCCCGGATCCGGTGCGTTACGTCAGCGACGACTTCATCCTGTGGCCGGAAGATGACTGACCGCGGCTAGAGCCTGCCGTCGATGCGCAGGTCTGGATGCACCCAGTCCGGTGACCGCCGCTCCTTGAACGCCAGGAAACCCTCGATGGACTCCGGTGAGCCGAGGCTGCGCTGCATGCCGATCCGGTCGTAGAGCCCGATGTAGTTGTCGATGCTCGCCTTGACCACCGAGCGGGCGTCCGGCGCGGTGCGGCAGCACTGGGCCAGCACCTCGCGTGCGGTGCCGGCCAGCTCGTCGTGGGGGACCACCCGCGCGACCATGCCCCAGTCCAGGGCCTCCTGGGCATCGAGGGTTCGGCCGGTGAACATCAGGTCGCGGGTGCGCACCGGGCCGATGAGCCGGGTCAGCATCTGGCTGTAATAGGTATCGGCGATCCCGCGGTACAACTCCGGCACCCGGAACGTCGCCCGCTCGCTGACCACCGCTATGTCGGCGCACAGCGCGATCTGCAGCCCGCCGCCCTGGCACAACCCGTTGACCGCCGCGACCACCGGCTTGGTCGACTGGCGCAGCGTGTCGAACGGCAGAGCGTCCATCCCGAGGGCTGCGCCGAACGTCAGCCAGTTGTCCACGCCGCCGCCACCCATGTCCCCGCCGGGGGCGAAGACGTCACCGGTCCCGGTGATGAGCAGGCCGGTCAACTCCGGATCGGAGCCGACGTGGTTGACCGCGTACTTGATGCCGAAGTACATCGCCGGTGTCATGGCGTTGCGTGCCTCAGGGCGGTCCAGGGTGCACACCCCGAACGCGCCTTCGCGGGTGAACTTCAGGTACGGCGTGCCCAGCCAGTCCCCATCGGGCGGGCGGGGGGTATCGGTGTGCGTCATCGACGACGAGACTATCGCCTCTACCGTAAATCGTTCAGTAACGCATCGTCGATCGCCTCCGCACGCGGCGCGCAGTCTCCCGCGCCGGCAACCAGCGTGGCCAACGCCCCTGCCGCGCACGCCCGTCGCAGCGCCCGCTGCGTGCCCGTCAGCCAGTCGGCGGCGAGCACCCCGGCGAACACGTCGCCGGCGCCGGTGGTGTCGATGGCCTCGACCTCTGGTGCCGGCACCTCCAGCGTGCCGTCGGGTCCGGAGTAGCTGGCGCCGCGCGCGCCCCGGGTGACCACGCGATGCGGCGTCGGCCAATCCCAGTGCGGCTCCTCGGTTTCGTTGACGACCACCACGTCGGTCACCGCGGCCAGATCCGCCACTGCTGCGTCGGTGCTCACCGGTGAGGCGTTGACGATGACGGTCGCCCCGACCGAGTGAGCCTCCCGCGCGGCCGCCACTGCGGTCGCCACCGGTATCTCGAGCTGGACCAGCAGCACCTCACATCCCGCGATCGCCGACCGTGCGGCCGCGGATGCCAGGGTCAGGTGGCCGTTGGCGCCGGGGGCGACGACGATCAGGTTGGCCCCGTCCGCGCCGACCAGAATCACGGCGCTGCCGCTGGGCGCCGAGAGTTCCTCCACACCGGTCAGGTCAACTCCGTTGGTGCTGAGGTGGGTTCGCAGTTGCGCACCGGCCGGGTCGGTACCGACCGCGCCGACGAACGTCACCTCGGCACCGGCCCGGGCCGCGGCCACGGCTTGGTTGCCGCCCTTGCCGCCGGGTTCGGTGCGCACAGCTGAGGCAAGGACTGTCTCCCCGGGCCCGGGTAACGCTGCCACCGTGAAGAACTGATCGACGTTGACGCTGCCCACCACACAGACCCGTGCCATGCATTCTACGCTAGCCCCCACCTGCCGGTTGGTCGGGAGACCGATACGCTGGACCGATGAGTGTCCGAGCACCGTCGGTTCCCGATGTTCGCGAACAGGTGCATGAGGCGGCCCGGCGCGCCCGCGTCGCGTCGCGCACCCTCGGATCCTTGACCACCACGGTCAAAGACCGGGCGCTGCACGCCGCCGCGGACGCCGTCCTGGCCCACACCCACCAGATCATCGCCGCCAACGCCGAGGACCTCGACGCCGCCCGCGCCGTCGGCACCCCCGAGGCCATGCTGGACCGGTTGGCACTGAACCCGCAGCGGGTCGACGGCATCGCTGCCGGACTGCGCCAGGTTGCCGGGCTGCCCGACCCGGTCGGCGAGGTGCTGCGCGGCCGAACCCTGCCCAACGGCCTGCAGCTCCGCCAGCAGCGCGTTCCCCTCGGCGTGATCGGAATCGTCTACGAGGGCCGGCCCAACGTCACCGTGGACGCCTTCGGGCTGACGCTGAAGTCCGGCAACGCCGTGCTGCTGCGCGGCAGCTCCTCGGCGGCCAACTCCAACGCCGAACTGGTCACCGTGCTGCGCGGAGCGCTGGCCGGCGAAGGTCTGCCCGAAGACGCGGTACAGCTGCTGCCCAGCGCCGACCGCTCCAGCGTCACCCACCTCATCCAGGCCCGTGGCCTGGTCGACGTGGTCATCCCGCGCGGCGGCGCCGGACTCATCGACGCCGTCGTCCGCGACGCCACCGTGCCCACCATCGAGACCGGCGTCGGGAACTGCCACGTCTACGTGCATTCCGCGGCCGACCTCGACGTCGCCGAGCGAATCATCCTCAACGCCAAGACCCGTCGTCCCAGTGTCTGCAACGCCGCCGAGACCCTGTTGATCGACGCCGGTATCGCCGAGGTCGCCAGGCCGCGGCTGCTCGGGGCGCTGGAGCAGGCCGGGGTCACCGTGCACGCCAACCCGACCGAGGACGAGCTGCGGGCCGAGTTCCTGTCGATGGACATCGCGGTGGCCGTTGTCGCGGACCTCGACGCCGCCATCGAGCACATCAACACTTACGGCACCGGGCATACCGAGGCCATCGTCACCACCAATCTCGCAGCGGCACAACGGTTCACCGAACAGGTGGATGCGGCCGCGGTGATGGTCAACGCGTCGACCGCCTTCACCGACGGTGAGCAATTCGGCTTCGGCGCCGAGATCGGCATCTCCACCCAGAAGCTGCATGCCCGCGGCCCGATGGGTCTGCCAGAACTGACATCGACCAAGTGGATCGTCTGGGGAGACGGTCATACCCGACCTGCCTGACCACGACAGGAGAACCCGTGACTGAAACCCCGGCACGCCCGGCCCCGCTGTTCGCCGACATCGACGATGTCTCCAAGCGACTGGCCGAGACCGGCTACCTGCCCGACACCGCGACGGCCACCGCGGTGTTCCTCGCCGACCGGCTCGGCAAGCCGCTGCTGGTGGAAGGCCCGGCAGGCGTCGGTAAGACCGAACTGGCCCGCGCTGTCGCACAGTGCACCGGCTCGGGCCTGGTGCGGCTGCAGTGCTACGAAGGGGTCGACGAGGCGCGGGCCCTCTACGAGTGGAACCACGCCAAGCAAATCCTGCGGATGCAGTCCGGGGCCAATGACTGGGATCAGGCCAAGACCGACATCTTCAGCGAAGAGTTCCTGCTGTCCCGCCCGCTGCTGACCGCCATCCGGCGCACCGAGCCCACAGTGCTGCTGATCGACGAGACAGACAAGGCCGACATCGAGATCGAAGGCCTGTTGCTCGAGGTGCTCTCCGACTTCGCGGTCACCGTGCCCGAACTGGGCACCATCACCGCATCGCGCACCCCGTTCGTCGTGCTGACCTCCAACGCCACCCGCGAACTCTCCGAGGCGCTCAAACGACGCTGCCTGTTCCTGCACATCGACTTCCCCGACCCCGACCTCGAGCGGCGCATCCTGCTGTCCCGGGTCCCGGAGCTGCCCGAGTCGCTGGCCGCCGAGCTGGTCCGCATCATCGGCGTGCTGCGCGGCATGCAGCTCAAGAAGCTGCCGTCGGTCGCCGAGACCATCGACTGGGGCCGCACCATCCTGGCGTTGGGCCTGGACACCATCGACGACGCCACCATCGCCGCCACCATGGGCGTGGTACTCAAACACCAGTCCGACCAGCAGCGCGCGGCCGGCGAGCTCCGGCTCAACTAGGGAGTCAGCAGATGGCCGTCCGCAGGGTCCGCCCCCCACAGCCGCTGGCGCCGTATGGCCTGCCCGGCCATCTGGTCGGCTTCGTCGAAGCGCTTCGCGCGCAGGGTATTTCGGTCGGGCCCTCGGAGACTGTCGATGCCGGGCGGGTGCTCACCGTCTTGGGCCTCGGCGACCGCCAGGCCCTGCGGGAAGGGTTGGCGTGCGCGGTGTTACGCCGGGCCGACCACCGCGAAACCTATGACGCCATGTTCGACCTGTGGTGGCCGGCCGCCCTGGGCGGGCGAACCGTTCTGGTCGACGAAGACGCCGACGACGACACGCCCGAAGGGCTGCCGCCCGAGGACGTCGACGCCATGCGCGAGATGCTGCTGCAATTGCTGGCCGACAACCCCGAGATCGGCGACATGGACGACCGGCTGGTCGCGATGATCGCCCAGATCGTCGAGGCCTACGGCCGATACACCTCCAGCCGTGGCCCGTCGTACTCGTCGTATCAGGCGCTCAAGGCCATGGGCCTCGACGAGCTGGAGGGCCGGCTGCTGGCCGGGTTGCTGGCCCCGCACGGCGACGATCCCAGCCCCACCCAGGAGCAGATCGCCAAAGCGCTTGCCGCGCAGAAGATTCAGCAGCTTCGCCGGCTGGTCGAAAGTGAGACCAAACGGCGCACCGCCGAACAGCTCGGCCGCGAACATGTGCAGATGTACGGCATCCCGCAGCTGGCCGAGAACGTCGAATTCCTGCGGGCATCCGGCGATCAGCTGCGCCAGATGCGCAAGACCGTCCAGCCGTTGGCCCGGATGCTGGCCACCCGGCTGGCGGCCAAACGGCGGCGCCACCGGGCCGGGTCGATCGACCTGCGCAAGACGCTGCGCAAGTCGATGTCCACCGGCGGTGTGCCGATCGACGTGGTGTTGCGCAAGCCGCGCCCGGCCCGCCCGGAGCTTGTGGTGCTGTGCGACGTGTCCGGCTCGGTGGCCGGGTTCAGCCACTTCACCCTGCTGTTGGTGCACGCGCTGCGCCAGCAGTTCTCCCGGGTGCGGGTGTTCGCCTTCATCGACACCACCGACGAGGTGACCCACCTGTTCGGCCCCGACGCCGACCTCGCGGTGGCCATCCAGCGGATCACCCGCGAGGCCGGGGTCTACACCCGCGACGGCCACTCCGACTACGGCAACGCGTTCGTGTCGTTCACCGAGAACTTCCACAACGTGCTCTCCCCACGCACGTCGCTGCTGGTACTCGGCGACGGTCGCACCAACTACCGCAACCCCGCGACCGACGTCCTAGCCCGCATGGTCAGCGCCAGCCGCCACGCGCACTGGCTCAACCCCGAACCACGTCATCTGTGGGGCAGCGGCGATTCCGCGGTGCCGCGCTACGAGGACGTCATCACCATGCACGAATGCCGGTCGGCCAAGCAGCTGGCGGCCGTGGTCGATCAGCTCCTGCCGGTCTAGTCGGCGCGCGCCGCCCTGGCGCTGCCCCCGGTGGTCCTCGCTCCCGCGCTGTGGCCAGGCGCCTGGCCGGCCGAGGGCGTCGAGTCTGCGGCCGCGGGCTTTGGGGCGTGCGCCGTCGTGGCGGCGGGCTTGGCGGTGCGGGCCGTTCGCGCATTCTGGACCGCGCTGCGGATCGCCTGGGCCGGTGACGCCACCGCGGGAGGGTTGGCGACGGCGGCCGAACCGGCTGGTGGAACCCACTGGGCCTGGGTCGGCCGGTTGTAGTCGGTGCGGTCGTAGCCCTGCTCGATGATCGGCCGCAGAGCCGAGTCCCAGGAGTTGAGCAGCGACTCGGGCAGGACGCCGGTCAGGGGCATCAACAGTGGCAGCCGCGGTGTGCGGACCAGGTAGTAGGTGGTGTTGCTGTGCTGTTGGTAGTACATGCTGTCGCCGCTGGCTTTGGCGGCTGCGAGGTCGGCTGCGGTGAGCTCGGTCTGGGTTCGGCCGTGGATGTAGATCATGCCCAGGACGGCATTGGCGGTGGCCAGCAGGTTCAGCGGGCGGGTCGGGAAGTCGGCCCAGCCGTCGTACTGGCGTGCGACGTCGATCGTCGGATCGCCGTTGTCGGGCGTGGCGCCGCTGAACGTGACGTTGAGGATCGGAATGTGCAGTCCGTTGAAACGGGCCAGCACGCCGCCGTTGGGTCGGCTGGGGTTCTCGACGAGGACGAAGGTGTTGCCGGTCCCGCCGGGGTGTTCGGCCTTGTACTGCGATGCCACCACCGCCCCCTGGGACAGCCCGAAGACGACGTTGCCGGTGGGGTTGCGGGCGTCTAGGTTCGCCACGCCCTGGGCGACGGAGTCGTTCCACGTCAGGTCGAAGATGAGACCGTGTGAGACAGGCCAGAATCCGGCGTTGTAATCGACGTTGCCCGCCGGCGTGGGCGGATCTGAGGGAGTCCCGGTGCCGTCGAGGACGCGACCGATGAAGGCGCGGTACTCGGCGTCGGTGGGTGTCCAGCCGATGTTGGTCCCACGCAGATAGGTCACGGTGGCCGCCGCAAGCTGGGGAACGCTCGACACCGTCGGGGTCAATCCGACGACCACGGCAGCGACGGCCGCAGTCACACCGGTCAGCGCGCCGCCCAACGTCATTGCCGCTTTGCCGCCACCCGTCGAGCCGCGCATCCGATACCCCCTTCTCCGAGCCGGATCGTAACCCGAGCGCCATGGCGCCATAGCCGGTTCGGCTTTGCTGCCGTGTCGCGACCGGTCGGCGCCGCGAGCACCGCGACCCGCCCGGCGGCCTCCCGTAAGCTGGTCAATCGTGGTTTCCTCGGCTCGGCGCAGGATCGGAGTGATGGGCGGGACGTTCGATCCCGTCCACAACGGTCACCTCGTTGCCGCCAGTGAGGTGGCTGATCTGTTCGAGCTCGACGAAGTGGTGTTCGTTCCCACCGGGCAGCCCTGGCAGAAGTCCCGCGACGTGACCCCGGCCGAGGACCGCTACCTGATGACCGTCATCGCGACGGCGGCCAACCCGCGGTTCTCGGTCAGCCGGGTCGACATCGATCGGGGCGGACCCACCTACACCAACGACACCCTGCGGGATCTGCGCGCACTGAACCCGGATGCCGACCTGTACTTCATCACCGGCGCCGACGCGTTGGCCTCGATCCTGTCCTGGCAGAACTGGGAGGAGCTGTTCGCCCTGGCCACGTTCATCGGTGTCAGCCGACCTGGGTACGAGCTCAATGGTCAGCACATCGTCGCCGCATTTGACCAGCTGCCCGAAGAGGCACTGAACCTGGTCGAGGTGCCGGCGCTGGCGATCTCGTCCACTGACTGCCGCATCCGCGCCGCCAAGAACCGGCCGATCTGGTACCTGGTGCCCGACGGCGTCGTGCAGTACGTCGCCAAACGCGGCCTCTACCGCGAACATCGAGGGGAAAACCATCATGCCCGCGTCCGCTGAAGCCATCGCGATGGCCACCATCGCCGCCCGAGCTGCGGCGGCCAAACTCGCCCAGGATGTCGTCGTCATCGACGTCTCGGGACAGCTCGTCATCACCGACCTCTTCGTGATCGCATCGGCTGCCAACGACCGGCAGGTAAGCGCCATCGTCGACGAGATCGAGGAGAAGATGCGGTTGGCCGGCTACAAGCCCGCCCGTCGGGAAGGCACCCGCGAAGGCCGCTGGGTGCTGTTGGACTACGTCGACATCGTGGTGCACATCCAGCATCAGGACGAACGCAACTTCTATGCGCTCGACCGGCTGTGGCGGGACTGCCCGCTGGTGGAGGTCGACCTGGACGAGGCGTCCGCCGACCCGCAGACCGGCGCGGCGCCGTGAGGGTGCGCCGACTGGTCATGTTGCGGCACGGCCAGACCGAGTACAACGCCGGTAGCCGGATGCAGGGCCAGCTTGACACCGAACTGACCGACCTCGGCCGGGCCCAGGCGGTCGCTGCCGCCGAGGTGCTCGCCAAGCGGCAGCCGCTGCTGATCGTCTCGTCGGATCTGCGGCGCGCCTACGACACCGCCGTCGCGCTCAGCGAGCGCACGGCGCTGCCGGTCAACGTCGACATCCGGCTGCGCGAAACCCACCTCGGTGACTGGCAGGGGCTGACCCACCATCAGGTGGATGCCACCGCCCCCGGTGCGCGCATCGCATGGCGCGACGACGCCACCTGGGCCCCGCACGGTGGCGAGAGCCGTATCGACGTCGCTGACCGAAGCCGGCCGTTGGTCGCCGAACTCGTTGCGGCTGAGCCAGAATGGGGGCTCGACGAGCCTGACCGGCCGGTGGTGCTGGTCGCCCATGGCGGGCTCATCGCGGCCCTCACCGCAGCGCTGCTGGACCTTCCCGTCGACAGCTGGCCGGTGCTCGGCGGCATGGGCAATGCGAGCTGGGTGCAGTTGTCCGGGCACAGCGCCGACGACGCGCCGTTCGCCGATATCCGGTGGCGCCTGGATGTGTGGAACGCCTCGGCCCAGGTGGCCAACGATGTCCTCTGAACGACCAAGTCCATCCCCGGGTCGCTCCGCTCCTGCCCGCCCAAGTCCATCCCCGGGTCGCTCCGCTCCTGCCCGCCGGGCCCTGCTGGTCTTCGCCGACTCGCTGTCCTACTACGGCCCGCAGGGCGGTCTTCCCTCCGACGACCCGAGGATCTGGCCCAATATTGTTGCCGCCCAGCTGGGTTGGGACCTGGAGCTGATCGGCCGCATCGGCTGGACGTCGCGCGACGTGTGGTGGGCGGCCACCCAGGACCCGCGGGCATGGGCGGCGCTGCCGCGTGCCGGTGCGGTGGTGTTTGCCACCAGCGGCATGGACTCGCTGCCGTCACCGCTGCCGACCGCGCTGCGTGAACTCATCCGCTATGTCCGCCCCGCCGTGCTGCGGCGCTGGGTGCGCGACGGATACGGCTGGCTACAGCCCCGCCTGTCGCCGATCGCTCGGCCCGCACTGCCGCCGAACCTGACCGTCGAATATCTCGAAATGACGCGAGCTGCAATCGATTTCAACAGACCGGGCATACCTGTGGTGGCATCGCTGCCGTCGGTGCACATCGCCGACACCTACGGCCATGCCCACCACGGGCGCCGCGGCACCGTCAAGGCCATCACCGAATGGGCCGACCAGCACGGGATTGCGCTGGTCGACCTGAAAGAAGCGGTCGCCGAGGAGGTCCTGGCCGGGCGGGGAAACCCCGACGGCATCCACTGGAACTTCGAGGCGCACCGGCGGGTCGCCGAACTGATGCTCAAAGCGCTCGCCGAAGTCGGTGTGCCGCCCGAGAAATCACTCGACTGACCCATGGCCGTCGTCGTGGTGACCGACTCGTCGGCCCGGCTGCCCGCCGGTGACGTCGACGAGTGGAGTATCCACGTTGTGCCCCTCCATATTCTGGTCGACGGTGCCGATCTGCGCGACGGCAGCGACGAGATCCCGCCGGATCTCTACCAGCGCGGCCACGTCACCACGGCTGGCGCCACGCCCGCCGAGCTGACCGCGGCCTACCGTCAAGCGCTGGCCGACAGCGGGGGAGACGGTGTGGTGGCCGTGCACATCTCTGGGGCGCTGTCGAGCACGCTGGGCGCCGCCGAATATGCGGCGGGGGAGTTCGGGGGATCAGTCCGCGTGGTCGACTCGAAGTCGACGGCGATGGGTACCGGATTCGTCGCACTGGCGGCCGCCCGTGCGGCACGGGCCGGACTCGATCTGGATGCCGTTGTCGCACAGGCTGAGTCGACGGTGCAGCGGGTGCACGGCTACATCGTGGTGCACCGGTTGGAGAATCTGCGGCGCAGTGGCCGGATCGGGACGGCGGCATCGTGGTTGGGTACCGCACTGGCGCTCAAGCCGCTGCTGCGGATTGACGAAAACGGCCAGCTGGTCCTGGTCCAACGGGTCAGGACCGCCTCCAAGGCGCTCGCGGCGATGGTGGAACAGGTGCTCGCGGCGGTCGGGGAACACCGGGCCAGGTTGGCTGTGCATCACATCGACAATCCTGACGCCGCGGCCGATCTCGCCGCGACGCTGGCCGCGGCCTTACCCGGCTGCGGACCCGCCGTGATCACCGATCTCGGTCCGGTGATCGGCGTGCATGTCGGCAGCGGCGCGGTGGGTGTCGTTGCGGCGGTGGAGGAACCGCAGCCCTGAGCTCAGAGCGCGGCGAACCGCCCGGTCACCGGGGGCAGGTCGGCCAGCGTCACGATGCCCGGTGCGGCGGCGACCACCGCGGGGACCGCATTGGTCACCGGCATCGCCGTGTAGATCATGCCCAGCCCCATGAAACCCTGCTCCGGCCAGTTCTTCGGCGGCAGGCAGTGCAGCACCGTGCGCATGTTGGGCACACCGAAGACCTGGATGACGTGACCGTGTTCCAGCGGCTTGGGTGGGGTGACGTGGGAGCCCATGATCCAGTTGAATCCGACGCTGACCACATTGCGGTCCCCGACCCAGCCGCGGTGGTAGCCGTACACGCCGCCGACGGTGCCCTCCGGGATCGTCATGAACCCGAGGTCGGAGTCCCCGGTCGCCGGGGTGAAGGTGACGTCGAAGGTCATCCGGTCGAGGTCGGCGCCGATCGCGTCGGCCATCATCGCCGCAGACTCGGCGAACACCTCGCTTTCCCGGCGCACGCTCTCGGCCAGGCCCGGGGTGTCGGGGTCGCAACCGAACCCCATCGCGGCCTGGGTGCCCGCGGACTCGTAGGTCGAGCAGTCCACTGACTCGGTGATGCGGATCTCGTCGACACGTTCGCATGCGCCGGAGAGCACCATTCCCACCATGTTGGTCATGCCGGGATGGGCGCCGCTGCCGAAGATCGTGGAATTGCCCTTCTCGCAAGCCTTCCGGATCCGTTCCAGATCCTCCGGGGATTGCTTGCCGCCGGTGATCCAGGCCGCTGAGGCGCACACGTTCACGCCGGCCTCGAGCAGCTGCACGAGTTCGTCGACGCTGGGCCACAGCGGGTTGTAGCAGCAGGCGTCCGGTTTGGCTGCCAGCAGCGCGTCGATGTCACTGGTCGCCTTGATGCCCGTCGGCTCGGGCCAGCCCGACAGCTCGGCGGCGTCCACTCCGACCTTGTCGGCGCCGTGGGCGTACACCCCGACCAGTTCCATGTCCGAGCGGCCGATGATGGCGTGCAGGGACCGGCGGCCGATGTTGCCGGTGGTCCATTGGATGACTCGTATCGGCTTGTCGGTGCGTGCGCTCATCGGGGCGACCTCCTGGACGTCAGTAGACACTCTCGTCGCTTTGTACACCATGTTCGCCCGGCATTGTGCACAGTCCCGGATTCGTCCACAGCCCGCCCGGTTCAGCTGCCTGCCGGGCCGTTCGCGTCGGGCGACCGACCTAACGTCGCAGCATGGGATCGGAACCGCCGCTGGCCAGCCTGCACCGCCGCCTCGGGGTCGGCGGGGTCGGTGAGGAGCACGCCGACGATGACGACGAGGACGCCGCCGACCTGCCCAGCTGGATTCCCGACGGGCGACCCGAACGCGGGCGGAAGCTGGTGGCGGCGATCCGGACCGACCCCGGCCGCGCCGGCGCGCTCGCCATGGGAGTAGTCGCGGTGATCGCCGTGCTCGTCACCGTGGTCACCCTGATGCGTGACGACTCCGCCCCGGTGATGTCGGCCAAGCTGCCGCCGGTGGAGATGGTGTCCTCGGCGGCTCCGCGTTCCGGGGCGGCGGCACCGACGGGGCCCGTCGTCGTCAGTGTCGTCGGCCTCGTGACCAAACCCGGTCTGGTCACCCTGGCCCCCGATGCGCGGATCGCCGACGCGGTCTCGGCCGCCGGCGGCGCACTCGACGGTGCTGATCTGCTCGGACTCAATCTGGCCCGCCATGTGGTCGACGGCGAGCAGGTTGTCGTCGGCATCACCATGCCTGCCGGCCAGCCCGACGCTCTGGGCAGCTCGGTCAGCGGCGGCCCGGCCACCTCGGGTCCGCCGGCGGCCGCAGCCCCCTCGGCGCCGCTGGACCTGAACACCGCCAGCGCCGAGCAACTCGACACCCTGCCCGGCATCGGGCCGGTGATGGCGGCGGCCATCGTGGCCTGGCGCGAGACCAACGGAAAGTTCACCAGTGTCGACCAACTTGGCGAGGTGGACGGGATCGGCACGGCGCGGCTGGAGAAGCTGCGGAGCCTGGTCCGGGTCTGACCACGTGGACACCGAGCCCGCGGCGCGGCTGGATCTGCGGCTGGTGCCCGCGGCGCTGACGGCCTGGGTGGTGACGGCCGCCGGCATCGTCTGGCCGGTCGGCGCCGCGCTCGCGGCGACATGCGTCGTGGTCGCTGCCGGGTGCGGCGCCCTGGCGTGGTGGTGCCGGGATCGCGCCGCAGTCCGGGCCTGTGCCGTCAGCGTGATCGGTACCGCCGTCGTCGGCGCCGGGTTCGGTATGGCGGTCGCGTTACGCAGCGACGCGGTGCGCGAGCATCCGGTCACCGCGCGGTTCGGCAGCACCACCACGCTGACCGTGACACCGACGGAGAGTCCGCGATCGCTGGGCAACGGTCGGCTGATGTTCGCTGCCAACCTCGATCGCGTCGAGACCGCCGAATCATCAGGCCGGGTGGTCGTTTTCGCACCCGTGCTCGGCTTCGCCGAGATCTCTGCCGGGCGGCCGGCCCGGTTCCGTGCCCGGGTCGGCAGGCCCACCCGGCGGGATCTGACGGTGGCGGTCCTGAGCGCCACCGGGGAACCGATGCTGGGCGAGGCCTCCTCGGTGCAGCGCGCCGCACAGGCCGTGCGGTCCCGGTTCGCCGCCGCGGCGCTGCAGGTGTTGCCTGCCGACCAGGCGGCCATGCTTCCCGGACTCGTGCTGGGCGACACGTCGTCGGTCCCGCCGAGCACCGCCGCCGAGTTCCGCACGGCGGGCCTGACGCACCTGACGGCCGTTTCCGGCGCCAACGTCACGATCGTGTGCGGCACGGTGCTGCTCTCGGCGCGGCTGATCGGACCGCGCGCGGCCACCGGGCTGGCGGCGGTGGCGTTGCTGGCCTTCGTCGTCGTGGTGCAGCCCGGCGCCAGTGTGCTGCGCGCTGCGGTGATGGGGGCCCTGGCGCTGCTGGCGGTGCTGTCCGGCCGCCGCCGACAGGCCATCCCTGTTCTGTCGGCCGCGGTCCTCGCGCTGCTCGTGGCCGCCCCGCAACTGGCCGTCGATGCCGGCTTTGCCCTGTCGGTGACGGCGACCGCCGCGCTGGTGGTGCTGGCCCCGGTCTGGTCCGCCCGGCTGGTGGCCCGGGGCTGGCCCAAACCGCTTGCCGATGCGCTGTGTATCGCGGTGGCCGCGCAACTGGTCACCGCACCGTTGGTGGCCGCCATCTCCGGACAACTAAGCCTGGTCGCAGTGTTAGCCAATCTTGTTGTGGGCGTGGTGATTCCGCCCATCACCGTGCTGGGGACGGCTGCGGCGGCACTGTGCCCGGTGTGGTCTGCCGGTGCGGGGTTGCTGATCAGGTTCACCGGACCGGAACTGTGGTGGCTGTTACACGTCGCCCACTGGGCCAGCGCTGTCCCCGGGGCGGCGATCACGGTGCCCTCAGGCGTGGCCGGGGTGGTGACGGTCGGTGGTGTGACGGCGCTCGGCGCCGGGCTGTGGTGGCGGGCGCGGCGCGGATGATTCGGCGCTGTCGGGTGGGCGTGAAACGATCGGGGCGTGAGCGCGACGGTAGCTAGCCTGCATCTGATCCTGGGCGACGAGGAACTGCTCGTCGATCGCGCCATCGGCACGGTGGTGCGGGCCGCGCGGGCCGCCGCCGGCACCGACGACGTTCCGGTGAACCGGCTACGTGCCGGTGAGGTGTCGACCAACGAACTGGCCGAACTGCTCAGCCCGTCGCTGTTCGCCGACGAGCGGGTGGTGGTCCTGGAGTCAGCCGCCGAAGCCGGCAAGGAAGCCGTCGACCTGATCGCCTCGGCCGCCGCCGACCTGCCGCCGGGCACGGTTTTCGTCGTCGTGCACAGCGGCGGCGGCCGGGCCAAGGGTTTGGTCGATCAGCTCAAGAAACTCGGCGCCGAGGCGCACGAGTGCAAGAAGATCACCAAGGCCCCCGAACGGGCCGACTTCGTGCGCGCCGAGTTCCGCGCCCTCAAGGTGAAGGTCGACGACGACACCGTCACCGCACTGCTGGACGCAGTCGGCTTCGATATCCGGGAGCTGGCCTCGGCATGCTCACAGCTGGTCGCCGATACCGCAGGCCTTGTCGACGCGGCCGCGGTGCGGCGCTATCACAGCGGTAAGGCTGAGGTGAAGGGCTTCGACATCGCCGACAAGGCCGTTGTGGGTGACGTCGCCGGGGCAGCCGAAGCGCTGCGCTGGGCGATGATGAGCGGTGAGCCGCATGTCGTGCTGGCCGACGCGCTGGCCGAGGCCGTCCACATGATCGCGCGAGTGGGTCCGCTCTCGGGCGACCCCTACCGTCTGGCCTCCGAGCTGGGCATGCCGCCCTGGCGAATCCAGAAAGCGCAGAAGCAGTCGCGGCGCTGGTCACGGGACAAGATCGCCACGGCGATTCGACTGGTGGCGACGCTGAACGCGGACGTCAAGGGCGCAGCGGCCGACGCCAACTACGTGCTGGAAGATGCGGTGCGCAAAGTGGCACAACTGGCCGCCGGAAGCGGCCGGGACTGAATCAGATCTTGTTGAAGGCCTGCGCGAGCGCGGACTTCTTGTTGGCCGCCTGATTCTTGTGAATCACGCCCTTGCTGGCAGCCTTGTCCAGCTTGCGGCTGGTGGCGGTCAGCAGGTCGCCGGCCTTGTCCTTGTCGCCTTCGGCGGCAGCCTGACGGAACGCGCGGATCGCGGTGTGAAGCGAGCTCTTCACCGACTTGTTGCGCAGCCTGCGGCGCTCGTTGGTGAGAATCCGCTTCTGCTGCGACTTGATGTTGGCCACGCGTGTTTATCCTCTTCGTTCTCAAGCTGGGGTGTCGGTCTTGCCGGGGCCGTCAGGCCCTCGGGCAGCGACTGTTCAGGGTACCAGTGAGGGGCACAATCACCCAAAAGCGACGGCCAAGGCCCTGCACTGGCCTGCCGAAACGGCCAACGTGGTGCAGCATGTGACGGGTGAGCCTTCGTACCCTTCCCTCCGAAGCCAGCCGGTCCTCGCGAAACGGTTCGCGCGAGCCCCGACAACACGACCACATCTTCGGTGGTTACAACAAAATGGGCTCCTATGCGAAGGCGTTCGATGAGATGTTCGACGCCCAGGGCAACGTCCGCGGACCGTACAAAGGGATCTTCGCCGAGCTCGCCCCGTCCGACGCCGAGGAGCTCGAAGCCAGGGCCGAGGCGTTGGGCCGCGCCTTCATCGACCAGGGCATCACCTTCTCGCTGTCCGGCCAGGAACGGCCGTTCCCGCTCGACCTGGTGCCGCGCGTCATCTCCGCCGCCGAGTGGTCCCGGCTCGAGCGGGGCATCACCCAGCGGGTGAAGGCGCTGGAGATGTACCTCGACGACATCTACGGGGACCAGGAGATCCTGCGGGACGGGGTCATCCCGCGCCGCCTGGTGACCTCCTGCGAGCACTTCCACCGCCAGGCCGCCGGGATCAACCCGCCCAACGGGGTGCGCATCCACGTCGCCGGCATCGACCTGGTCCGCGACGCCCAGGGCACCTTCCGGGTGCTCGAGGACAACCTGCGGTCCCCGTCGGGCGTCTCCTACGTGATGGAGAACCGCCGCACAATGGCCCGGGTCTTCCCGAACCTGTTCGCGACCCACCGGGTGCGCGCGGTCGCGGACTACTCCTCCCATCTGTTGCGGGCGCTGCGCAACGCGGCGGCGACCAACGAGGCCGACCCGACGGTGGTCGTGCTGACCCCCGGCCCGTTCAACTCGGCTTATTTCGAGCATTCGCTGCTGGCCCGGCAGATGGGTGTCGAACTCGTCGAGGGCCGCGACCTGTTCTGCCGCGACAACACCGTCTACATGCGCACCACTGAAGGGGAGCGGCAGGTCGATGTCATCTACCGCCGCATCGACGACGACTTCCTGGACCCGATGCAGTTCCGGCCCGACTCGGTGCTCGGGGTGGCCGGGCTGCTCAACGCCGCCCGCGCCGGCAACGTGGTGATCTCGAGCGCGGTGGGCAACGGCGTCGGCGACGACAAGCTGGTCTACACCTACGTGCCGACGATCATCGAGTACTACCTGGGCGAGAAGCCGCTGCTGGCCAACGTCGACACCTTCCGCTGTTGGCTGGACGACGAACGCGAAGAGGTCCTCGACCGCATCGACGAACTGGTCATCAAGCCGGTCGAGGGATCGGGCGGGTACGGCATCGTGTTCGGACCGGACGCCTCGGACAAGGAACTGGCCGCCACCCGCAAGAAGATCCTCGGCGACCCGCGCGGCTGGATCGCCCAGCCGGTGGTCCAGCTCTCGACGGTGCCGACCAAGGTCGGGGACAGCCTGGCGCCGCGCCACGTCGACCTGCGGCCGTTCGCCGTCAACGACGGCGAGGATGTCTGGGTGCTGCCGGGCGGACTGACCCGCGTCGCCCTCACCGAAGGCTCGCTGGTGGTCAACTCCAGCCAGGGCGGTGGATCGAAGGATACCTGGGTGCTGGCGTCGCGCTCCTCGGTCGCGGCCCGCGAGCTGGGTGCCGCCGAGATCGTCCGCAAGCTGCCCAAGGCGGCCAAGGCCCCCGCGGCCGAGAAAGCTCCCGAGCAGACCGGCCAGCAACAGCAGGGTCAACAGCAGCAACAGCAGCAACAGCAGCAGGCGGTGATGCACTGATGCTCGCTCGTAACGCCGAGGCGCTGTACTGGATCGGGCGCTACGTCGAGCGCGCCGACGACACCGCCCGCATTCTCGACGTCACCGTGCACCAGCTGCTCGAGGATTCCAGCGTCGACCCCGACCAGACCTCCCGGGTGCTGCTTCAGGTTCTTGGCATCGAACCGCCCAAACACCAGCTCGACCTGTGGTCGCTGACCGACCTGGTGGCGTTCAGCAAGGGTCTCCCGGGCGGCTGCTCGATCGTCGACGCCATCTCGGCGGCACGCGAAAACGCCCGATCCGCAAGGGAAGTCACCTCCAGCGATATGTGGGAGTGCCTCAACACCACCTACAACGCGCTGGCCGACCGGGAGCGGGCGGCCCGCAGGCTCGGCCCGCACGAATTCTTCTCCTTCATCGAGGGCCGGGCAGCGATGTTCGCCGGGCTCGCCGACTCGACATTGTCCCGCGACGACGGCTACCGGTTCCTGGTGCTGGGGCGGGCCATCGAGCGGGTGGACATGACGGTGCGGCTGCTGCTGTCCCGGGTGGGCGACAGCGCGTCATCGCCGGCCTGGGTCACGGTGCTGCGCTCGGCGGGCGCGCACGACACCTATCTGCGGACCTACCGCGGTGTGCTCGACGCCAACCGGGTCGTCGAATTCATGTTGCTGGACCGGCTTTTCCCGCGCTCGATCTACTATTCGCTCAAACTCGCCGAGCACAGCCTCGACGAACTGATGCACCGCGCCCACAACCGGATCGGCGCCACCGCCGAGGCTCAGCGGCTGCTGGGCCGGGCCCGCAGCGAGCTGGAGTTCATCCAGCCCGGTGTGCTGCTGGAGACACTCGAGCAACGGCTGGCGGCCTTGCAGGAGACATGCGCCGACGTCGGCGAAGCCGTTGCGCTGCAATACTTCCACTCCGCACCGTGGGTGGCCTGGTCGGACGCCGGGCACAACGGGGCGCTGGTTGTCGAGGAAGGTGAGATCTAGATGTGGCGGATGCGCGTGGTGCACGCGACAGGCTATGCGTACAAGTCGCCGGTGACCGCCTCCTACAACGAGGCCCGGCTCACCCCGCGGTCGGACTCCCGGCAGAACGTGATCCTCAACCGGGTGGAAACCGTTCCCGCGACCCGTAATTACCGCTACGTCGACTATTGGGGAACCGCCGTCACGGCTTTCGACCTGCATGCGCCGCACACCGAGCTGGAGGTGACGTCCTCATCGGTCGTCGAAACCGACAAGGCCGAGCCGCTGGGCAAGTCCGTCTCGTGGGAGGAACTGGCCTCCCCGGCGGTGCGCGACCGGTTCGACGAAGTGCTCACCCCGACGCAGTACACCCCGGCCAGCCGGCGGCTCGAGCGCGTCGGCAGACGCATCATCAAGGAGAACGACCCGAACGACGCGGTGATCGCCGCCGCCAGGTGGGCGCACAGCGAGCTGCAGTATGTTCCCGGCACCACCGGCGTGCATTCGTCGGGCCTCGACGCCCTGCGCGAAGGTAAAGGCGTCTGCCAGGATTTCGCCCATCTGACACTGATTCTGTTGCGCGGCATGGGAATTCCAGCACGCTATGTGTCGGGCTATCTGCACCCCAACCGCAAGGCCGTCATCGGTGACACGGTCGACGGGCAAAGCCACGCCTGGATCCAGGCCTGGACGGGCGGCTGGTGGAACTACGACCCGACCAACGACACCACGATCAACGAGCAGTACATCAGCGTCGGCGTGGGCCGCAACTACGCGGATGTCTCACCGTTGAAGGGCATCTATTCCGGTGAGGGCTCCACCGACCTCGATGTGGTGGTGGAGATTACCCGGTTGGCCTGAGAAGTCGTCAAGGTGTGCGACTCGTCGGCTTCCGGGTCGGACGGCGCGCGGCGGGTGGCAGCGATGACCCCTTCGGCCACCAGGACGATCAGAAGCGACATCCCGAAGACCGGATAGAGCACCCCGAGTGCGACGGCGACGACGGTCACTGCGACCATCGCGCCCTTTGGTGTGTCAGCGCGGGTTGCTGCACTGGCCGGTGCGGGTAGACCGGTGCCGCCCTTCGGCCGTCGCTTCCACCACATGAGCAATCCGGTCAGCACGCTGGTCAGCACGCCGAGGCAGGCCACGGTCGCTGAAATCCTTGTGACCCAACCCAGTTGGTTGCCCATGTGCATCGCGATCCCGAAGCTGGTGAGCCGGGACAGTGCGCCGTCCTGGGCGGCGGTGGCATTGGTGATGGTGGCCCCAGTGAATTGGTTGAGATACAGCGTGCGTTGTTCGGAAACCCGCTGCGGCCAGCGATTCACCACCGTGTAGCTGCCGTAAACGGTCTTGCCGTCTTCGGTGGAGTCCGACGGGGGAATGATCGAGTAGCCGGGCACCATGTGCTCGTCCTTGGCGATCTTGTCGATGTCGGCGTAGGACAACCGCGTCGCGACGGCCCCGCCGGGTTGTGACGCATAGATCGGATCGTCGGTGGCGGCCCAGGCAATTCGTCGGCCCAGCCGGTCGTAGTCGCCGAGCTTCGCCGCGGTGGACGGGGCGTCGATCTGGGCGGAAGGGGTGACGGTGGCGGCGACCGCACGCCAGTTCTCGCCCCAGTAGCGGGTCCAGGTCATTCCCGAGACGATGTAGCAGATCAGGATGACCGCGATCACCACACCGGTGAGGGCGTGTACGTCGCGCCAACGGATCCGGCCGCCCTTGCGCCACCGGACTTTCAGTAGCGGCTTGGCAGCCTCGATGGCCCGCGGCCACCACAGGTAGATACCGCTGCCCAGCAACACCAGAATCCAGGTGGCGGTCAGTTCCATCCACAGATTGCCCACTCCGACCGGGATGGTGGAGTCGGGGTAGGCCGAGGGGTTGATCAGATGCCCAAGCGACGGCAACTGCACGTGCGGGCCGTCGTTGCCGAACATCCGGTGCAGTTGGTTGGCCCATCCCACCAGCCCGGACAGTTGGTCACGCTGACCGAGATATGCACCGGTGTAGGGGTCAACGAACACCTGGACGACATTGGTCTCGGCCTGTGGATATCCGGGGGCGTCGGGGGCCAGGAAATCTACCCGGGTAGACCCGGTGGCGTTATCCGCGGGGGTGACGGCTTCGAGCGAGAAGTCGGAACCGACGTGCTGTTTGGCTGTGGTCACCTGCTGATCCAGCGGGACCGTCGCCGGCCCTTGCTCGACGATAAAGAGGTGCCGGTTCAGCGCGGCGTCCAGTGGCTGGCTGTACAGGATTACCAGTCCGGTGCAGGCCAGCACCACCAGCACCGGTGCTGCGAAGAGCGCCACCCAGAAGTGCAGCCGCCAGATCCGGCGCAGCGTTGCGGCGTCACCGCGTCGTCTCGAAGTATCGGTCGTCGTCACGGTGCACTAGTCGGGTGTCATTCGGTGTTGGTTCCCGGCGCGGCGAATCAGCTGGAAGTGGTCAGGGTGCGTGTGCCCGTTGTTGACGACGCATCCGTCGGCCGCCGCCATCGGGCCGCCGACGAACAGGTGGCGATCTAACCGATGGACACCCGGTGCAGGTCGTCGCCGAGTTCGATACGACCGCTGAACTCGGTGGCCGCCCGCTCACGCCACTGGTCTTCCTGGCCGGGTGCCAGCGGCGGCACGTAGTGGGTGAGTACCAGGGTCTTGACGCCGGCGCGCGCTGCGGTGGCCCCAGCCTGCTCCACCGACGAGTGATAGTCGAGGATGTCGCGCAACCGCTGCACGGGGATCTGTTCGACCAGATCGGCCCGGATCACGGTATGCACCAAAGCATCTGCACCACTGGCTAATTCGTCGAGCGTGGCGCACGGTACCGTATCGCCGGCCAGGACCACCGAGGTGCCGTCGTACTCGACGCGGAAGGCGATCGTCGGCTCCACCGGCCGGTGGTCGGTGGGGGCGACGGTGATCCGCAGGCCGTCGGCATCCCACACCTGGCCCTCGGTGTACTCGTGCACCTGGATCGACGGCGGCTCGGTGATATCGGGGTGATGGCCGATGCGGTAGGCGATGTCGGGTGCCAGCGCGGCCAGGGTGGCCTCGACGACAGCCTTCGTGCCCGGCGGGCCGATGATCGGCAGTGGTGTCGGCACGAACGTCGTCACCCAACGGGTGGTGATGACATCGGACAGGTCGGTGATGTGGTCGCTGTGCAGGTGTGTCAGCAGCAGCGCGGTGATGTTGGCCGCACCGACTCCCGCAGCGGCGGCCCGCATCAGCGCCCCGCGGCCGCAGTCCACCAGGAACACCCCGGTACCGGCGGTGACCAGGGTGGCGGGCCCCGCCCGGTTCGGGTCGACCATGGGGCTTCCGGTGCCGAGCAGCGTGATGTCGATCATGGCGTTATTCCTACCCTGCCGAGCGTTATTCGCGCCTGGCTGACACCCCAGCACGACTGTTTCAATAACCTATTGACGGCCAGCGGCCGTCGCCCAGCGGCATAGACACAGTTAGACCTCAAACAGCGGCTCGTCTTTCAATAGGTCATTCACTGCGCGGAAACACCCCGGCAACAGTCCGCCCTTACGGTCGGAGTTCTACCGCCGCCGACGTCGCGTCGACCGCTGAAAGGAATCAGATGACCACCACCCTCAACGGCCACGCGCAGCAGTCGGAGGTTGACCAGATCGCCGAGAAGCTGGCGACCGCAGGCGTTCGGTACGCCGCGATCAGCTTCGTCGACATGCACGGCAAGCCGAAGTCGAAAATGGTGCCACTAGCGCACCTCAGGCAGGCCGCTTTCGGATCGGAGATGTTCACCGGCGCCGCCCTCGACGGCGTGCCCCAGGACGTCAACGACGACGAGGTGGCACCCCACCCGGATCTCGGCGGTGCGATCATCATGCCGTTCAATCGTGAGATCGCCTGGTTCCCCGGCGATCTGTGGATCGGGGACACGCCGTTCGAGGCGTGCAGCAGGCAGATCCTCAAACGGGTGACCGCCGACGCCGCATCGCTCGGGTACACCTTCAACCTCGGGATCGAGACCGAGTTCTTCCTGCTGTCGGACAGTTCCGGCGTTCCGGCTCCCGCCAGCCCGGACGACAATCTCGACAAGCCCTGCTACGACCTGCGCACCATGTTGCACAACTTCGGTGTGGTCGACGAGATCGTCACCGCCATGAACGAATTGGGCTGGGATGTCTACTCGTTCGACCACGAGGACGGCAACGGCCAGTTCGAGACCGACTTCACCTACACCGATGCGGTCTCGATGTCCGACCGCTTCGTGTTCTTCCGGATGATGGTCGGTGAGATCGCCCGCAAGCACGGGTTGTTCGCGTCGTGGATGCCCAAACCGTTCGCCGATCGGACCGGCAGCGGTGCGCACTTCAACATGTCGCTGGCCGACTCCGCCGGCACCAACCTGTTCGCCGCTGACGACGACCCCCGCGGGTGTGGTCTCTCGCGGCTGGGATACCAGTTCATCGCCGGTGTGCTCCGCCACGCGCCGGCGATCTGCGCGGTGATCGCACCGACCGTCAACAGTTACAAGCGGCTGGTCAAGCAGGGCAGCATGTCGGGTCTGACCTGGGCTCCGATCTTCGCCTGCTACGGGGACAACAACCGCACCAACATGTTGCGGATCCCCAGGGGTGGCGGCCGGGTCGAGTGCCGCGCCGCCGACAGCGCCAACAATCCCTATCTGGGGGCCGCGCTGATGCTGGCCGCCGGATTGGAGGGGATTCGCGACGGGCTCGACCCCGGAGAGCCCAACCGGGACAACCTCTACCGGCTCTCCGACGTCGAGCTGCAGGAGCGGGGGATCACCTGGTTGCCGCGTTCACTCGGGGAAGCCATCGAGGCGCTCGAATCGGACCCGCTGGCCCGCAACGTATTCGGCCCGGCGATGTTCACCTCGTTCATCGATGAGAAGCGCGCCGAGTGGGACTCCTACAACGCCCACGTGTCGTCATGGGAGTCCGAGCGCTACCTGAGGTTCTTCTGATGGCCGACGGTCGCGGCAACCGCTGGGAGGACCTCAACTCGGTCCAGATCGCCGCGCGCCTGGCCGCCGACCCCGACACGGTGGCCCTGATCCCGGTTGGTGCCACCGAGCAACACGGCCCGCATCTGCCGGTCGGCACCGACACCATCATGGCGACCGCGGTAGCCGAGGCCGCAGCCGGTGCCAGCGCGCTGGTGCTGCCCGCATTGTCGTTCGGCGCCAGCATGTTTCACGGCACCCAATTGGCCGGCACGATCGCCTTTTCCGGCGAGGACACTGCGGACGCGGCGGTGCGGGTCGCCCAGGCGTGCGTCGACTCCGGTGTGCGGCGCATCCTGTTCGTCAACGGCCACGTCGGCAATGCCGCACCACTGTGGCTGTCCTGTGACCGGTTTCGGCGGCTGCATCCGGACCGGCGCATCGGGGTCATGCAGTGGTGGGACCTCACACCCGACATCTCCCGGCGGGCCACCGAGGACGCCGCCGACTGGCATGCCAATGCTGCGGAAACCTCGCTCATGCTTGCGGTTCGCCCGGAGCTGGTGGACATCGACGCGATGGCCGATGCCGACGATCCAGATCGCACCGCCGGTAAGGTATTTCGCTACCCCGTTCAGCAGGTGTCCACCAACGGGGTGACCGGCCACCCGTCGCGGGCCTCGAAAGCATTCGGTCTGCAGCTGTGGGGGGATGTGGTGACGGCGGCCCGGGATGTGGTCGAACGCGCCCACAACGAGGTCCCTCCACTGGGGTGAGCGCTGACCGTACAATTCGCCGTGTGCCGACATCGGAGCGCCGGTCGCAGGTCCGTGCCATCGGGCGACCCCGCAACGATGCCGAATCGGTGAGTGCGGCCTCGCCGCGGTCCGGCATCGTCAGTGCCGCGACCCGCCTGTTCTCCGAAAAGGGTTACGCGCAAACCTCGATGAGCGACATCGCCAGGGCGGCGGGCCTGCAGCAGTCCTCGCTGTACTACTGGTTCCGCAACAAGGAGCAGCTGCTGGGCGAGACACTGCTGGTGAACCGGGCGCCGCTGAAGTTCATCTCCGAGGTGGGCGCCGGTTCGGGCTCACCGGCGGTGAAGTTGTACCGGTTGCTGCGCTTCGACACCCTGCAGTTGGCGTTGTCGCCGATCGACTTCAACGAGATCCAGCGCATCGCCCACAACCAGCGCACCGAGTTCCACCAGTTCTGGACGGATTATGAGCGGCTGAAGAACTGGGTGGCGGACCTGATCGGTGCCGGGATCGCCGAAGGCAAGTTCATCGACTGCGATCAGCAGGAGACCGCGGGTCTGCTGCTGAACTTCGACGAAGGCGCGCAGAAGCGCACCCGGCTGCACACCGACGAGGGGGACCGCGGGGCCGAGGCGATCAGGGTGGCCGAACAGGTCGCCGTCATCGCCGTGCGCGGCCTGCTGAAGCGACCGAGTGAGATCGCGCGAATCAGCAGTCAGGCAGCCCAGTTCGACGACGCCGCGATGGTCATTCCCGGCCCGCCGACACCCAGGTGAGATCGCCGAACCGGTCGCCGGTGACCGCGGCGGCGGCGGCGTCCAGTCCGGCCAGGTGCTCTCCGGTCAGCTCCACCGACAGCGAGGCTGCGTTCTCGTCGACGCGGGCGGCCCGGCGGGTTCCCGGAATCGGCACCGACGCAATGCCCAACCCCTGCGCGCGCTGCCGAAGCCAGGCCAGCGCCACCTGGGCCGGGGTGGCCCCGACCTGCTGCCCGATGTCGGAAACAGCCTGCACAACAGCCTGATTGGCGTCCAAGGCCGCGCCGGCAAAACGCGGCATGGTGCGGCGGAAGTCCCATTCGGAGGAGAAGTCACCTGCCGAACGCAGCGCGCCGGCCAGGAAGCCGCGACCCAGCGGGGAGTACGGCACGAAACCCACGCCGAGTTCGGCCGCGGCCGGCACGACATGGCGTTCCACGTCGCGACTCCACAGCGACCACTCGCTTTGGACCGCGGCGATCGGGTGCACGGCGACCGCGGCCCGTAGTTCGTCGGCGGTGACCTCCGACAGGCCGAGGTGGCGGACCTTGCCCGCGGCGACCAGCTCGGCCATCGCGCCCACGGTCTCCTCGATCGGCACCGACAGGTCGCGACGGTGCATGTAGTAGAGGTCGACCACATCGGTGCCCAGGCGCGTGAGGCTCTCCTCGAGGCACTGCCGCACGTAGGCGGCGTCGCCGCGGGCGCGCAGCTTGCCGGTGGTGGGATCGCCGCCGATGCCGAACTTCGTGGCCAGCGTCACCTCGTCCCGGCGATCGGCGAGCAGCCGACCGATCAACTGCTCGTTGGCACCCAACCCGTAGACGTTGGCGGTGTCGATGAAGCTGACCCCGACATCGATGCTGTGGTGCAGCGTGGCCAGCGATTCGGTGTCGTCGACCTCGCCGTACACCGGGGTCAGCGCCATCGCGCCGAACCCGATCGCACTGACCGTCAAGCCATCGCCCAGCTGCGTAGCGGGAAGTGTGCCCATCGTCAAGCCTCCTCAGTAGTCGTCTCGCTCAACACCCAACACGTGCGGTTTGCATCCGCGCCGCCCAGGTACGCCCTAACCTGGTGTGAGGTCGATCACAAAGGAGTGACGATGCGCATCGCGGACATCTTGCGGAGCAAAGGCTCGGCGGTGGCGACTGTCACCGAGACGACCACGGTTAAAGGCCTGCTGACCGAACTGGCCGCCCACAACATCGGCGCCATGGTGGTCGTGGGCCCCGACGGTGTGCTGGGCATCGTCTCGGAACGCGACGTGGTGCGCACCCTGCTCGAGCACGGCCCCGACCTGTTGCACCGCCAGGTCGGCGACATCATGAGCAGCGTGCTGGTGACCTGCACGCCCGAGGATCACATCGACGATCTCAGCGCCCTGATGACCAACAATCGGGTCCGGCACGTCCCGGTCCTGCACGACGGCCGGCTGGTCGGCATCGTCAGCATCGGCGACGTGGTGAAGAACCGGATGGAGGAACTGCAGGCCGAACAAGCGCAACTGCAGGCCTACATCACCCAGGGCGGCTAGCCGGCCTGGGTGATGTAGGCCTGCAATCACCGTGGTTTGAAATATCGCTTCACCGGCTCGATCCTGTCATCCTGCGCAGGGGTGCGTCTGCGCTGAAATGATGGGGAGTCGAACGGATTTCATGAGTGACCAGCTGAAGTTCCACTGGTATCTGCCCACCCATGGTGACACCACCACCATCGCCGACAATCAGCTCGACTTCGAACGACGCGCCCAGTCGCATCTGCTGCCGACACTGGAGAACCTGACCAAGTTGGTCCGCACCGCCGAACACCTCGGCTTCGAGGCGGCGCTGACCCCCACCGGTTCGGCATGCGAGGACTCCTGGATCGCCACCGCGGCTCTGGCACAGCACAGTGAGAAGCTGAAGTTCCTCGTCGCGTTCCGGCCCGGGGTGCTCTCGCCGACCCTGGCCGCCCAGGAGGTCAGCACCTACCAGCGGTTCACCGGCAACCGGTTGGCGCTCAACATCGTCACCGGCGGGGAAGACCTCGAGATGCGCCGCTACGGCGACCATCTCGACAAAGCGGCCCGCTACCGCCGCACGGGCGAGTTCCTGTCGATTCTTCGCGGTGTGTGGCGCGGCGGCGAGTTCTCGTTCCGTGGCGAGTTCTATCAGGTGGAGAACGCCCGCGTCGCCTACCCGGTGCCCGAGGCGCCGGCCATCTACTTCGGCGGGTCGTCACCGGAGGCCATCGAGGTGGCCGCCGAGCACGCCGACGTCTACCTCACCTGGGGTGAGACACCCGACCAGGTCGCCGAGAAGATTGATCAGGTGCGCACCGCCGCGGCCCGCCACGGGCGCACCCTGCGCTACGGCCTTCGGGTGCACACCGTCGCCCGGCCCACCCGCGAGGAAGCCTGGACCCGCGCCGAGGAGCTGCTGGCCGACCTGACCGCCGAGCAGGTCCGCGCCGCTCATGAGCGCTTCCTGCGTTCGGGCTCGGAAGGGCAGCGCCGGATGGCCGCCCTGACCAACGGGGAACTCCTGGATGCCCGCAGCCTCGAGGTGCATCCGGGTCTGTGGGCCGGACCCGGCCTGCTGCGCGACGGCGCGGGTACCGCCGCGGTCGGCAGTTACGCCGATGTCGCGGCACTGTTCGAGGAGTACGCCCGCCTGGGCATCAGCGAGTTCGTGCTGTCCGGCTATCCCCAGATCGACGAGATCGCCCATGTCGGCAGCGGCGTGCTGCCGGTGGTGCGCGACGCCGAACGGTCTGGCGCGGCGGTCTGAGCGCTCAGCTCCAGGAGTACTCGGCGCGCAGCCGGGTCGCCACGAGCTCGAAGGTCACCGCGTCGAGGATCGCCCCTTCGCGCCGGATGCCCTCCTCGGGCACGTCGAGCACCCGGTCCAGCCGCACCCAACTGGCCCGGCCCTCGTAGTCCCAGTTACCCGCACCGATCCCGATCCAGTTCGGGTCCTCCCCGTGATGCTGGCTGGACAGCATCAACCCCAGCAGGACCTGCCGGTCGCGGCCGACGACGAGAACCGGCCGGTCCTTGCCCCGGGTGGGGTCGTCCTCGTAGACCACCCAGGTCCAGACGATCTCGCCCGGGTCGGCACGTCCGTCGAGGTCGGGGGCGTAGACCACCTTGCGGGCGCGGTGGGCGCTCGGGACGCTGTTGTTGGTCACCGGGCGGCCGGCGGTGATCGCGGCGGGCGGCTCGGGAGCGAGGGCGGTCGCGAGCAATGCGTCGAGACCGAACTTGAGGCCCTGCTGGATGGTCCGCTGCACCCCCTGCGGACCCTGCAGCTGACGGATGAGCTTCGGGGCCTCGTTGAACACCAGGTGCTCAGTGCCTATCAGAATCCGCTGCAACGTCTTCCACTGCGACGCCATTCTCGACAGCATAGGCGAGGAGGATGGAGCGCGATTGTGCTCGACGGCGCCGGTGTCGATACTCTTGAGCTGCCCAACGGCCCTCCGAACACCGCCCGACCAGGAGATTCCCATCAGCAGTTTCGCCGACAAGACGTTCACCGCGCCGGCACAGATTCGGAACTTCTGCATCATCGCCCACATCGATCACGGCAAGTCGACGCTGGCCGACCGGATGCTGCAGCTCACCGGCGTCGTCGCTGACCGGGATATGCGGGCGCAGTACCTGGACCGGATGGACATCGAGCGGGAACGCGGCATCACGATCAAGGCCCAGAACGTCCGGCTGCCCTGGAAGGTTGCCGACACCGACTACGTCCTGCACCTCATCGACACGCCGGGCCACGTCGACTTCACCTACGAGGTGTCCCGTGCGCTGGAAGCCTGCGAAGGCGCGGTCCTGCTGGTCGACGCCGCCCAGGGCATCGAGGCCCAGACCCTGGCCAACCTCTACCTCGCCCTGGACCGGGACCTGACGATCATCCCGGTGCTCAACAAGATCGACCTGCCCGCCGCCGACCCGGAGCGCTACGCCGGTGAGATCGCCCACATCATCGGCTGCGAACCCGACGACGTGCTGCGCGTCTCCGGCAAGACCGGCGAGGGGGTGCGCGAGCTGCTCGACGAGGTGGTCCGCCAGGTTCCCGCGCCGACCGGCGACTCCGATGCCCCCGCCCGGGCGATGATCTTCGACTCGGTCTACGACATCTACCGCGGCGTGGTCACCTACGTGCGGGTGGTCGACGGCAAGATCACCCCGCGCGAGCGGATCAAGATGATGTCCACCGGCGCCCATCACGAGCTGCTCGAGGTCGGCATCGTCTCCCCGGAGCCCAAACCCACCGAGGGTCTCGGCGTCGGCGAGGTGGGCTACCTCATCACCGGCGTGAAGGACGTGCGCCAGTCGAAGGTCGGCGACACCGTCACCTCCGCCCGCCACGGTGCCACCGAGGCGCTGACCGGATACCGCGAACCCAAGCCGATGGTCTACTCCGGGCTGTATCCCGTCGACGGCTCGGACTACCCGAACCTGCGCGAAGCCCTGGACAAGCTGCAACTCAACGACGCCGCACTGACCTACGAGCCGGAAACCTCGGTGGCGCTGGGCTTCGGCTTCCGGTGCGGTTTCCTGGGCCTGCTGCACATGGAGATCACCCGCGAGCGTCTCGAGCGCGAGTTCGACCTCGACCTGATCTCGACCGCGCCCAACGTCGTCTACCGGGTGGTCCAGGACGACGGAACCGAGAAGATCGTCACCAACCCCTCGGACTGGCCGGAGGGCAAGGTCCGCGAGGTGTACGAGCCGGTGGTCAAGACCACCGTGATCGCGCCCAGCGAGTTCATCGGCACCATCATGGAGCTGTGCCAGTCCCGGCGCGGCGAGCTCGGCGGCATGGACTACCTCTCGCCGGAACGCGTTGAGCTGCGCTACACGATGCCGCTGGGCGAGATCATCTTCGACTTCTTCGATTCGCTGAAGTCACGCACCCGCGGCTACGCCAGCCTCGACTACGAGGAGGCCGGCGAACAACAGGCCGACCTGGTCAAGGTGGACATCCTGCTGCAGGGCGAGGCGGTCGACGCGTTCAGCGCGATCGTCCACAAGGACTCCGCGTCGGCCTATGGCAACAAGATGACCACCAAGCTCAAGGAACTCATCCCGCGCCAGCAGTTCGAGGTCCCGGTGCAGGCAGCCATCGGATCGAGAATCATTGCCCGCGAAAACATTCGGGCCATCCGCAAGGACGTGCTCGCCAAGTGCTACGGCGGCGACATCACCCGCAAACGCAAACTGCTCGAGAAGCAGAAAGAGGGCAAGAAGCGGATGAAGACCATCGGGCGGGTCGATGTGCCGCAGGAGGCCTTCGTCGCTGCGCTGTCCGCCGATGCCGCCGCCGACAAAACCAGGAAGTAGGGCACATCACACACGACATTCGTGTCGTTCGGGGGCGATCGATACTTGGTGCCGTGCTCGGCATCGCCGTCTTGGCAGGCTGCACAGCAACCGTCGGCGGCAGTGCGGTGCGCCAGACGGGCGGCGTGACACCGCGGGATCTTGCCTCGGCACTGCCCGGCAGTGCCGAGGTCAGCAAGATTGTCGGAAATCCGTTGGACAACAACGGTTCCAAACTGCAGCAGGGCGGTATCGACGTCCTGCCCAACGGAATTCGCGACAACGACACGGCCAGGCCGATCGATTGCCTGGGGCCGGTATCGCCGTTCATGCGGATCGTCTACGAGAAAGGCGATGTCGTGGGCGCGGCCTGGCAGCAGTTCGCCAACTACGGTGGCGGGCAGGCGGTGTCCAGCGCGGACACCGGGGTGGTGCAGTTCCGTTCGGAAGCCGAGGCGCAGCGGATGTTCACCGATTTCGTGAACCGCTGGAAGTCCTGCGACGGCACGACGGTGACCACGTTCCTGCGTGACGCCAATGGCACCGAGCTTTACGAGAAGATCACCGGTGTCCGGGTGGACGGAACGCTGCTGACGGCGACCGTGGTCAACTCCGACAATCAGGGAGATGCCGCGTTCCCCACCGAGCGGGCGGTCGAGTTGGCCGGCGACTGCCTGGTCGACGTCGACGTCGCGGTGACCGCCGGCGGACCCGCGCAGCAGACGCCGCGGCGCCGGGCGGCTGACATCGCCGGACTGACAGCCAGGAACATCCTTCGAGCTCGCTGATCGCGGTTCGGCCCGGAAGGTGCACAGGAAACGTCCAGCCGGGGGAGAATGACCCCGTGATCCGCCCCGTTTCCGTGGTGTGTGCCGCTCTCGCCGTCGGTGTTGCGCTGTCCGGCTGCGCCTCGACGGTGCAGGGAACGGCAGTAAGGGCGCAAGGCGGCGGCGTAGTCCCGGCGAACCTGCCCGAGTTGAAGGAGTCCGACCTCGGCCGGGTCATGCTCAGTGCCGGGGAGATCAACGGCATCATGGGGGCCACGGGTATCCGCGGGGGCGGGTCCAGCGACGCGATGAGCGACAACTCTGACGTGGTGTCCGATGTTGACTGTCTGGGGGCCATCTACGGTGCCGAGGAACTGGTCTACAAGGGCAGTGACTGGACCGCCGTACGCGACGAGGTCCTGCAGGAGCCCAACGGTGACAACCAACACTGGGTGGAACAGATCGCCGTGTTGTACCCGACTGCGGGCAAGGCGCAGAAGTTCCTGGAGAAGTCACGGTCGACGTGGACGACGTGTCAGAACACCTCGATCGACATCGACCATGACGAGGTCCACTCGACATGGGACATCGGGCCGGCCGACACCTCCGGCGATGTCCTGACGCAGAGCGCCGACCAGCAGGACGCCGGGGGATGGGGCTGCCAGCACGCGATGGCCACCGGCACCAACCTGATCGTCGAGGCGTGGGCGTGCAGCGACTCGATCGGTGACGAGGCCAAGAGCATCGTCACCGCGATGCTGCGCAACGCGGCCAAGAAGAAGTAGCCGTTCGAGGCTGCCGGACAGTTCGATTCGCGGCGGGTTTAACCGATGCGCCTGCGCACCAACGGGTTCTAACCTGCCAAGGTGTCCCGAGAAGTGCATCTGCTGGCTTTCGGCAGCACCCGTTCCGCAGGTCCGTGGCGCCATCCCGATATCGACAACAGCACGTCGGCGGTGCGCCGCCGGCTGATCGAACGCGCTCGCACCGCGGAAAGGGGCACCTTCGATGCGCTGTTCTTCCCCGACGGACTGAACTTCGGTCCGCCGGCCACCTGGGCGTACAAGACAACTGAGGACTTCGAACCATTGACGGCCACCGCGGCGCTGTCGTCGGTGACCGAATACATCGGGCTGGTGGTAACCGGCTCAGCCACGCTCGCCCACCCTTATCACCTTGCCCGCCAGTTGCTCTCACTGGATCACCTCAGCGGCGGCAGGGCCGGGTGGAACCTCGTCACCAGCTTCGCCCGCGCCGCGGCAGACAACTTCAGCGACCGCGGGGTGGTTGACCATGACGAGCGCTACGCCGTCGCCGACGAGGCGATCGAGGTAGTCAAGAAACTGTGGGACGGCTGGGGTGAGGAGACGATCGTCGAAGATCGCCGGCGCGGAATCTTCAACGACGTCAACACAATCCAGGTCGCCGATCACCGCGGCCGGCACTTCCAGGTCAGTGGACCACTGGGAGCGGCGCGCTCGCAGCAGGGCCAGCCGGTCATCTTCCAGGCGGGCTCGTCGCCGCGCGGCCGTCAGTTCGCCGCCCGGCATGCCGAGGTGATCTTCACCGGGCAGGGCACCATCTCCCGCGGCCAGGAGTTCTACCGGCAGATCCAGGCCGAGGCGCGTCGCCAGGGCCGGGCACAGGCACCGCTGATCACACCGTCGCTGCGGGTCCTCGTCGGCTCGACCGAGGACGAGGTGCGGCGATTGCAGCAGGCGGAGTTCGACTACTTCAGTCCCGAGTACCAGGCGGGCTGGCTGCTCGAAGTGGACGTCGACGTCACCGGAGCCGACCTGGACGGGCCGGTTCCCGACTCGGCGTTCCCGGCCACCACCGAGACCCACCAGACGGCGCTGGCCGGATACCGCGCACTGGCCACCGACGGCAATCCTACGGTCCGGGAGTTCCTCTACCGCACTGTCAACGGGTGGGGCGCCCGGGTGGCCGGTACGCCTGAGCAGATCGCCGACGAGATCGAGGCCTGGTTCGTCGGCCGGGCAGCCGACGGCTTCGTGCTCGCCGACTCCGGACTTCCCGGACAGCTCGACGATTTCGTCGAACAGGTCGTTCCGGTGTTGCGCAAGCGTGGACTGTTCCGCCACGAGTACAGCGGGCCCACCCTGCGTGACCATCTCGGACTCGCCGTCCCTGCGCGCCGGGTGAGGTCGGCATGAGCCTCGCGCCGTTCGTGCTCTCGGCCTTCACCATGTCGACCGCTTCGCATGGAAACTTCGGCCTGTGGCGGCATCCGGCGGATCGCACCGCGCACTACACCGACCTGAACTATTGGGTGGATCTGGCCCGCCTGCTCGATACCGGGGGCTTCGATCTGCTGTTCGTCGCCGACGCCGTCGGCCAGCTCGACGTGTTCGGGGGCAGCGCACAGGCCGCGCTGGCCCATGCTGTGCAGACCCCCGTCACCGATCCGCTGCTCGCCGTCTCGGCGATGGCCGCGGCCACCACCCGGCTCGGGTTCGGTATCACGGTCTCCACGACCTACGAGAGCCCGTACCTGTTGGCCCGCAAGTTCAGCACGCTCGATCACCTGACCGGCGGGCGGATCGGCTGGAACGTCGTCACCTCGCTACTCGACAGCGCTGCGCGCAACATCCTCGGCCGCGAGCGCCAGATTCCGCACGACGAGCGCTACGCCATCGCCCAGGAGTTCCTGGACGTCACCTACAAGCTGTGGGAGGGATCGTGGGAGGACGGAGCGGTGGTGCGCGATATCGCGCGCGGCGTGTTCACCGACCCCGACAAGGTTCATCCGATCGAGCACGAGGGCCGTTACTTCAGCGTCCCCGGAGCGCATCTGGTCGAGCCCTCACCGCAGCGGACGCCGGTGCTGTTTCAGGCCGGCTCGTCGACGGCGGGCCGCGAATTCGCGGCCAGCAACGCCGAATTGGTGTTCCTGTCGGACCCTCGGCCCGATGTCGTCCGGTCGCGTGTCGATGACATCCGGCGCCGGGCGGTCGAACAGGGGCGGGCGCCGGACTCGGTGCGGTTCCTGACGTCGGTGGAGATCGTCGTCGACAGCACGGCACGGGCCGCGCAGGCTAAGGCTGACGAGCTGTCGCGCTACACCGACCTCGAGGGCGGGCTGGTTCTGTTGTCCGCACTCACCGGGGTCGACTGGTCGACCTACGGGGTCGACCGGCCGATCGAGCAGTTCGACACCGACGCGTGTCGCTCGATCCTGTCCACCATCGAAGACCCCGCGAATCCCGGCCTTCGGCAGCGAATCACATTGCGCGACTATGTCGGAAAGCTCGGCGGCTTCGGCGGTCCGCTCTTCGTGGGGGATCCGGGCAGTGTGGCCGACGGCCTTCGCGACTATGCCGCCCGCACCGGGGTCGACGGGTTCAATGTGGCCTACCACGTCACCCCCGGCAGCTTCGCCGACGTCGCCGAATACCTCGTACCGGAGTTGCGGCGTCGGGGGCTGGTCAGTTCGGACCCGGGGGAGACGTTGCGCCAGCGACTGTTCCCGGCCGGATCGGCCTATCTGCCGGATGACCATCCGGGTTCGGCATACCGCAAAAGAATCTCAGCGATTCGATAACTGACGGTACGGAAAGCTTTCCGGCACCGTAACTATCACATCAACAACAGGTAAAACCCTTGCGTGCCAGGCACTTGCGTGGCGCCGGTGATGCACGCCGGGTTCAGAGAGGTAACGTCATGTCCACATCACACATCGGACTCGGTGGCCGTCGGCTGACCGCGGCAGAATCCACCGGGCTGGAACGAGAAGCGCTGGGCCCCTGGGGCGTGTTCGCCCAGGGTCTGGCCGCGGCGGCGCCCAGCGTGGCCATCGCGTCGGTGCCCTTCGGACTGTTCGTCGCAGCCGGCGGGGGTGCCACGTGGGCGGTACTGATCGGTCTGGCGTTGACAATCCTGATCGCGACGACGATCAGCTTCCAGGCCAAACGCACCGTGTCGTCCGGATCGCTGGGCACCTACACCGGTAACGGCCTCGGTCCCGGTTTCGCCTACGCCGCCGGGTTCAGCTTGCTGCTGGGCTACATCGGGTTCGCCATCACCGGGACCCTCGGCGGTGTGCTGTATCTCGACTCGTTCCTGGAGTCCATCGGGTTGGGTTCGCAGGCGGCCTGGTTCCGACTGCTGCTCGTGGTCGTCGTGGTCGCCGCCGCCACGTTCCTGCCCATCCGGGGTGTCGCGATCGCCGCGAAATATGAACTGGCCTTCGAGGTAATTGCTATCGCGTCGATCCTGGTGATCATCGTGGCCTCCTATGTGAGCTACGGCGCACACATCGACACCGAGCAGTTCAGCCTCTCGCACCTGGGCAACAGTGCCACTTTCATCGCCGCAGTGAGCGCAGTCGGTTCTTACGCCGGATTCGAAAGTGTGGCGTCTCTTGGCGCGGAGGCCAAGAATGCTCACCAAAACATCGCCCGTTCGCTGCTGCGGGTGGTGCTGCTGATCGGTGTGCTCTACATCTTCACGACGTACCCGCAGATTCTGCACTTCGGCGCCATCGACGGGGACAAGGCCGTGCTGCCCCAGCTGGCCGACGTCACCGGGGTCTCGTGGGTCAACTATGTCGTGGGTCTGACGGTGGCGATCGCCTACATCGTGTTCGTCACCGCGGTGACCACCGCCGCCGCCCGGTCGTTGTTCACCCTGGCCCACGAAGGTGCGTTACCGCAGGCGCTGACCCGCGTGCACGCCAAATACAAGACGCCGTGGGTGGGCATCGTCTTCGTCGGAGCTCTGGCGCTGATCTTCTCGGCGACTGCGACCTTCAGCTCGGTGGGCCGGCTGGTGTTCGACGTCTACGGCGGCTACGTGGCCAACTGGGGATTCCTGGTCAGCTACCTCCTTGTCGTCATCGCAACACCTATCTGGCTGCGGAAGATCAACGCGCTCAACGTGACCCGGCTCGTGGTCTCTGTTGCCGCGACACTGGGCATCGGCTATGTGATCTTCTCCAACTTCTACCCGGTTCCGGAGTTCCCGTTCAACATCCTGCCGTTCGTCTTCCTCGGTCTGCTCGCCGCCGGCCTGGCCTGGTACCTCTACCTGCGTAAGACCCGGCCCGAGGTGGCCGCCCGCCTCGGCACCATCCAGACGCTGTCGGAGGCCGAACAGCAGCGGCTGATCGACGAGGGAATCCTCGAGGTGCTCACCGACGAGGCCCCCCGGCACGACGACGACCGCGACAAGCAGGCGGTGGCGAAATGAGCGGTCGCACTCGACTGTTCTTCTCCGCGATCCGTAGTGGATGGCTCACTGCCACAACACCTCCGCGCGAGCTGAAGCAACCGGAGAGCATCGAACTGAGCTGGCTCAACGAAGCGACGTTGGTGGGCATCTCGGTCCCGCCGCCAAGGAGCAAGAAATGACACTGCTCGACATTTCGGTGACAGGTAGTTGGTCGGTCAACCCGATCGCACCCACCGACCATCCGCTGATCGCCGACTTTCTGGCGACCACTCCCGGACTGGGTGGCCGCAAGTTCGCCGCCGACTCCCGCGATGTGGCCGAGCAGCTGGACGGGGCCTTCCAGACGCGTGTCGTGCGCGACAGTCGCGGCCGGGTGCGCGGGTACGCGGCGGTGCATCACCCGCACGGTGAACAGCCCGAGATCCTCGGTGACTTCGCGTTCGGCGGCGAGGTGCCCTCCGACATCGTCGACGATGTCATCGGGCTGACAGTTCGCCGCTTCGAACGCGAATCGGCGGCCATCGCAGGGTCGTTCTTCCGCGTCATCCTCGGCGACGACCAGACCGACGTGATCGATGCCCTCAAACGGCGGGGTGCCGTGCGAGAGGCCCAGTTCGTCGGTACTCGCAAGCCGTTGCATACCGAGGATGAGGATGCGTTGGAGCAGTACCGCATTCCGGGCATCACGGTGATCGGCTGGCCCGAGATCATCAGCCGCGGGCTGGGCGAGCAGGTGCGCCAACTCCAGCATGCGACCTTCCTGGAGCACTTCGGCAACATGTCGAAGACGCCCGAGGACTGGCAGCACCACATTCACAGCCGATCATTCACACCGGATTTCAGCAATGCCGCGGTGGATGACAGTGGCGAGGTCGTCGGCTACGTGTTGGGCTCCACCTACACCTCGGGGACAGCACCGGGCGAGGAGCGCAGCGCTCACACCGACTACATCGGTGTCCGGCCCGACCAGCGCAAGCATGGAATCGGCGAGCTCCTGCTGCGCAAGATCTGGCTGGCCGCGTTGCGCCGCGGACTGACCG
The DNA here is from genome assembly GCF_011694515.1 of Mycobacterium sp. DL592. NCBI lineage: Bacteria > Bacillati > Actinomycetota > Actinomycetes > Mycobacteriales > Mycobacteriaceae > Mycobacterium > Mycobacterium sp. DL592. The sequence goes on from NZ_CP050192.1 coordinate 1,744,464, forward strand.
CTGCCTCGCTAGGCACCGATATCAACAACCGCAGCAAGGCCCATCTGCTCTACCGGCGCCTCGGCTATGTCACGGTGTCGCATCAGTCGGCTTACCGGATCGATACCGCAGGGGCGCAGTCATGACCGAATCCACGACTTATCTTGCTGTTCCGACGGCGTCGGACACCGATCTGTCCTCAGCGTTCGGCCCGATCTTCGACAAGATCGCCGAGGCCAGTGTCGAACGTGAACGCGACCGGGTGTTTCCCTACGAGCAGGTGCGCTGGCTCAACGACGCCGGCTTCGGGACGCTGCGCATTCCGGCGACCAACGGCGGGTTCGGTGCCTCCCTGGAGCAGACGTTCCAGCTGCTGGCCGACCTGGCCGCCGCCGACTCCAACGTCGCGCATGTCTGGCGCAATCATCTGGCCTTTGTCGAGGACAGGCTCAACGCTGAGGTCACCGACGGCAACGACACCTGGATCAAACGCTTCCTCGGTGGCGAGTTCGTCGGCGGCGGATGGACCGAGGCCAACAATGTTCCGCTGGCCAACCTGACGACGACGATCACCGCCGAGGACGACCACTGGTTGGTCAGCGGCGCGAAATACTATGCGACAGGTAGCCTTTACGCGGACTGGCTCGACGTCCTCGGGCGTGGTGATGACGGCGAACTCCTGACGGCGCTGGTCCGCAGCGACGATGTCGGCGTCACCCTCGTCGACGACTGGGAGGGATTCGGTCAGCGCACCACGGCCAGCGGTACCGCACGCTACGAGCGGGCGCGCGCCGACCGTGGGGACGTGTTCCCGGCGACCGACCGGTTCAGCTATCAGGGCCACTTCTATCAGAACGCGATGCACTCGGTGCTGACCGGAATCGCCAAAGCCGCACTGCGGGACGGGTCGACGGCATTGACCGAGCGGATCAGGAATTATCCGCAGGGCCTGACCCCGGTCCCGGCCGCCGACCCCCAGCTACTTCAGGTGATCGGTGAGGTGTCGGCCGATGTGTTCGCAGCGGAGTCCGCGCTCGCGCGCAGCAGCCGTGCCCTGGACCGGATCGTCGAAGGCAGGATCAGCGGTGACCCCGCCGATGCGCGTCAGCGTCTGATCGACGCGGAGGTCGCCGTCGACCAGGCACAGCTGGTCATCATCGCCGCTGCGTTGTCGGCCACCACGCACGTCTTCGATGCACTCGGGGCCTCCGGGGTGTCCGAACGGCTGGGACTGGACCGGCATTGGCGTAACGCGCGGACGCTGGCCTCGCATAATCCGCGGGTGTACAAGGCCCGGATCCTCGGTGACTGGCTGATCAACCGTGCCGATCCGGTGGCCGACCTGGCGTCACTGGGCCGTGGCGGGCAGGGCAACTGAGCCAGCCACCCGAGCCGACGTTGTGTCCAGCAACGGTGCACACTTTCGGTGTGACATCTGCTGAGCCTTCGCCGCCCGCCCTGTCGATCAAGGGGTTGCGCAAGGTCTACCGCGGGGGCTTCACCGCAGTCGACGGCCTGGACCTGGAACTGCCCGAGGGCACCATCTTCGGTCTGCTGGGACCCAACGGAGCCGGCAAGACCACGCTCATCGGCTCGGTGTGCAACATCGTCAGTCCGACCGACGGTCAGCTCCGGGTCTTCGGCCACGATCACACCACCCGGGCCGCGCGTCGCCTGATCGGGTTGGCAGAACAGGAGATCAACCTCGACCGATTCCTGTCGGTCCGCCAGCTGCTCGTGTACCACGCCGGCTATCACGGGATCGGGCGCGCGACGGCGCGCCGCCGCGCCGACGAGTTGCTGGAGCTTTTCGAGCTGGGGCACAAGAGCACCGCGCGGGCCTACGAACTCTCCGGCGGTATGCAGCGCCGGTTGGTGCTGGCGCGCGCATTGATGCACCGGCCGCGGTTGCTGATCCTCGATGAGCCCACCGCCGGTGTCGACGTTGCGCTGCGCACCGAGATCTGGCGGCTGACAAAGGAACTCAACGCAGGCGGAACGACGATCCTGCTGACGACCCACTACCTCGAGGAAGCCGAGACTCTCTGCGACGAGTTCGCTCTGATCGTGGCCGGCCGGATCGTCGATCGGGGCTCGGCGGCCACACTGCGCCGACGGCACCGGGCACGCGACATCTCCGAGGTCTACCACCGGGTCATCAGCCGCGAGGGTGCCCGATGAGCAGCTCCCGAGTGGCATTCGAGCGGGCGCCGTTTCTGTGGTTGGCCGAGCGGGAGATCCTGCGCTTCCTCAACATCTGGCAGTACACGATTGTCGGGCCCGTACTGTCCACCATCCTGTTCGTCATCGTGTTCGGTTCGGCTCTGGGCAACCACGTGGACGGAATCGCCGGAATTCCCTACGGACAGTTCATCGTTCCCGGTCTGTTCGCCCAGGCCATCGTCAACGTCGGATTCTTCAACGGCACGACGAGCCTGTTCGAGGCCCGTCGCGACAAGTACATCCATGATGTGTTCGCCAGCCCACTGCGATGGTGGGAGATCAACGCGGCACTGGTGACCGGGGGGCTGGCCCGCGGCACGATCGTCGGTGCCGCAGTGCTGGCGATCGCCCTGCCGCTGACCCACACCGCCGGTGTGGCCCGTCCGGTTGTCTTCGCCCTCGGGACGCTCGGGGTTCTGGTGGTCGCGGCACAGACCGGCGTGATCGCCGGCAGCCTGGCCAAGTCGCTGGACCACGTCTACTCGATGGAGTCGATCATCCTGCTGCCCTTGGGCTTCCTCGGGGGCGTCTTCTATTCGGTGCGGCAGCTGCCCCATGTCTGGGATCTGCTGAGCCGGGTCAATCCGGTCTTCTGGCTGGTGCAGGTGGAGCGCATCGGGCTTCTCGGAGATGCCGATGTCAGCGCCGGTGCGGCGCTGGCCGTGGTGTGGGCGCTTGCGCTGGGCCTGTCGGTGTGGTCGGCGGTGATCTTCGGGTCTGACCAGCTCAAGGCCTGACCGGTAGCGCTATCGGGTGGCGAACGTCGTCGGGCGGGCGGCGAGCAGATCGGCCCACAGGTCGAACGCCTCGGCCTGATGGGGTACCGACTGGTCGACGGGTCCGGCGATGGCGACCAGCGCGCGGGCGATCGCGCCGAGGCCGACCCCGGTCCGGTGGACGGCGGCGACCAGCTCGGCGAACGCCTCCCGCTCCGAGCAGCCGCGCAGGCCGACCAGAATGCCGGTCGCCAGATCGATGACTCGGCGCGAGGTGTCAACGTAGCGGTAGCTCATGGGTTCATCGTCGCGGTGGCCGCGGTCGCGGGACAAGAGATCGGTGCACGATGATCCGAGGTGGATTCCGCCGTGTCGACCTGCTTCAGACCCGTGTAGTTCTCGTGAAGGCCCGTGGCGGTGCCCACCGCCGGTCCCGCACAATGGCGCACGTGCTCCCCGTACTCGACCTGAGGCAGGCCGACGGCAATCCGCAGGCGTTTCGGTCGCGGTTGCGCGAGGCCGCCCACGACTTCGGTTTCTTCTATCTGGTGGGCCACGGGGTCGACGACGAGCAGGCCCGGCAGGTGCTGGCGCTGGCGCGAGAGTTCTTCGCGCTGCCGGCCGATGTTAAAGCCGAGATCAGCCAGCTGAAAAGCCCCCAGTTCCGGGGCTACTCGCGCCTCGGTGGTGAGCTGACCAACGGCAAAGTCGACTGGCGTGAGCAGATCGACATCGGTCCGCAACGCCCGGTGATCGACGGCGCGACGGGCTACTGGCGGCTGCAGGGCCCCAATCTGTGGCCGTCCTCGCCGCCGGGCTTTCGGGCGGCGTTCGAAGCCTGGGACGCCAGCCTGTCCGCGTTGGGTCTGCGGTTGTTGCGGCACTGGGCGGCCTCACTGGGGGCCGCCGAGGACACCTTCGACGCGGCTTTCGCCGACCGGCCCGCAACCCTGATAAAGGTGGTCCGGTACCCGGGGCGCGACGACTATCGGCAAGGCGTTGGTACGCACAAGGATTCGGGCGTTTTGACCCTACTGCTATTGGAGCCCGGATCCACCGGCCTGCAGGTCGAGCTCTCCGATGGGCAGTGGCTCGACGCCCCGCCGGTGCCCGGCGCCTTCGTCGTCAACATCGGGGAGCTACTCGAGGTCGCCACCGGTGGATATCTGCGCGCCACCCGCCACCGGGTGCTGGCGCCGGAGCCCGGCACCGATCGGGTGTCCATCCCGTACTTCGTCAACCCCGGTCTGGACGCGACCATCCCGATCATCGCGTTGCCGCCCGACTTGGCGGCCCGCTCCCGGGGTGTGGAGGCCGACCCGGACAACCCCATCTTCAACACCTACGGCGAGAACGCGTGGAAGTCGCGGACCCGAGCGCACCCCGACGTGGCTGAACTGCACCACGGGATCAAACCCGCAGGGCCGGCCGCGGCATACTGATTTCTTCGTGTTGAGCACAACCATGGGCGGGTGCGGCCCCCGGCGCTAGCTTGAACAGGGTGTTCGATGTGCGCCGGCTGCGGGTCCTGCAGGAGGTTGCCCGGTGCGGTTCGCTGTCCGGTGCAGCGGCCACCCTGAACTACACGACCTCGGCTGTATCGCAACAGATTTCGGCGCTAGAACGCGAACTCGCAGCGACCTTGTTGGTGCGTGGTCCGTCGGGTGCTCAAGTCACCGCCGCGGGCACCAGGCTGCTCGAGCACGCCGAGCGGATCCTCGACGCCATTGACGCCGCCGAGCGCGACCTCACCCGACTGGCCACGGCAGCGCCCGCTGTCGTGCGGGTCGCGTCGTTCACCAGTGCGGCCGCGGCGATCCTGCCCCGCGCGCTGGCGAGGTTTCGCAGCCGCTACCCGGGCACCGACGTGGAGATCGTCGACGCCGATCCGGACGACGGCGTCGCCCTGCTTGCCGCCGGGGGAGTGGACGCAGCGATCATCACCGAAGTCCCCGGCGAACGCAGTCAGTACCCGCACGTGGTGGCCGTCCCGGTGTACGACGACGAGTTCTTCGTCGTCCTGCCGTCCGATCACCGACTCTGCGCGGCAGCTGAAGTGCCGCTGCCGGCCCTGGCCACCGACCAATGGGTGGTGAGCTCGGCGACCGGGACCTGTCCGGATACCCGGGTGTTCCACAATGCCTGTCGCCAAGCCGGTTTCGCGCCCTCAGTGACCTTCCGCGCGGAGGATTACGCCACCGTGCAGGGTTTGGTGGCCGCCAACTTCGGGGTGTCACTGGTGCCCTCGCTGGCGGCCTCCGGATCGCGATCGGACGTGGCGGTACGACGGGTCGCCGGCCGGCGACCGGTACGGCGGATCGCGGTGGCGACTGCCGAGCCGCCCGGGCGTGGAACGGCACTGGCAGCGCTGGTCGCCCTCATCCAGGCAGTTGGTGCGCGGCTTGCCGCCGACGAGGTGTACAGCATTCCTGCACACCCGTTCAGCGTCGCTTGACACCGGCTCGCCCCGCCAATTCTCCGCCTAGCATTCCTGGTCATCAACCCGATCGCCGAACCGCATAGGTGACCAATGAGATTCCCGCACAACCGATGTCCCATCCACCCCCATCCACCGCACATCTAGCCAGGAGTGAATTGCCATGACCACCGCCCAAACCTCAGCCCCGGTGCTGCACTCGGCCGACGAGGCCCTCGCGGTCGCGCACCTGCTTGCCGCCGACATCGGCGCCGGTGCCGTCCAACGGGAGATCGACGGCGTGCTTCCCGTCGAGCAACTCCGCCAGGTGGGGGCTTCGGGGCTGCTGGGCATCATCGTGCCTGCCGAACACGGCGGGCCTGATCTTCCACGGTCGACGGCGGTCGAGGTCTTGCGCATCCTGTCCCGGGCCGACTCCGCGGTCGGTCAGCTGCTGCTGTCCCACTACGTGCTGTCGGCGGCGATTCGCGGACTGGGTCAAAATGATCCTGCACCAAGGATTTTCGCCGATGTACTGGCCGGTGCCCAATTGGGTAACGCGAGCGTGGAGCGTGGGACCCGGACCTCGGTGGACAGACTCACCACGGTGCGGCGGCGGTCGGAGGGGGGATGGGTGCTCGACGGCACGAAGTACTACGCCACCGGCTCGCTCGGTGCGACCTGGATCGCTGTCGCGGCGCGCATCCCCGGCACCGATCCGGCACACGGGGCGACGGTCTTCGTCCGGCCCGAGGACGTCGGTGTCGCACTGCATCTGGACAAGTGGTCGTCCTTCGGCCAGCGTGGCACGGCCAGCGGCGAGGTGGTTTTCGACGGCGTGGTGGTCGACGACGAGTTCGTGATCGACGAGGGACCCGATCCCGACCCGGTCACATCGGACCCGTCTGTTCTCGGTGCGTTCGACCAAGCCCTGCACGCCGCAGTGGACATCGGAATCGCGCGGGCAGCGTTGGAGGACGGCGCCGAGTTCGTCCGCACCACCAGCAGGCCATGGTTCGAGGCCCAGGTCGACTCCGCGGCCGACGAGCCGCACGTCATCCGGCGGTTCGGCGAACTGACGGCGCGGCTGTTCGCATTGGAGGCACTGCTGGCGCACGGTGCCGGACTGGTCGACGACGCACTGGCTGAGGCGGAGCTGACCAGGGATTCCGCGGCCGCGGCCTCACTGCAGGTCGCCGCGGCGAAGGCGCTGGCCCAGGAGTTCGCCGTGGAGATCGCCAGCGGGGTGTTCGAACTCGCCGGCGCCTCGGCGACCGACCGCCGTCACGCCCTGGATCGGCACTGGCGCAATATCCGAGTGCATTCCCTGCACGACCCGGCCCGGTGGAAGTACGTCCACCTCGGCAATCACACGCTGCACGGCACCCGTCCGCCGCGCCTCGGCGTTCTCTTGTAAACCTGTTTTCTCACAGGAGTTTTCATGACCAAGTTCTATGTCACCGGCAGTATCAACGTCCCTACCGTCGAGGATGCCTTTCGGCTCGTGGGCGCTCGGCTACAACCCGGCGTGAGCAGGGTTCCCGACGGGGAGCCCGGTGACCGGGCCAACTGGGTGTTCACCCAGGCGGATCACTTCCTGAACAACCCGACCCTGGACGTGGTCGGCGACCGGGCCAGGGTTCGGCCCGGCGTCGCAGTGAGTTTCGGCCCCGTCGACTACCACAGCATCGCCGCGGAGTCCTATGCGAAATTCCGCCAGGCCCGCGAAAGTGGGGTGCTGCAGGAGGGCTCGCGATTCCTGGTGTCGATCCCGACCCCCTTCAACGCGGTGAACTCGTTTGTCGAGTTCGACGATCGGGTCGAGGTGGCCGCCGCCTACGAGCAAGCCCTGCGGCACAGTGTCGATGCCGTGCAGGACGCGATCCCGCCCGCGGACCTTGCCATCCAGTGGGATCTGCCGACGGAACTGGCAACGATCGAGGGCTGGTTCGAGAACCCCTATGACGGTTTCGAACCGATCTTCGCCGCCACTGCGAGGGTGGCTGACTGGGTACACGACGACGCCGAATTGACGTTCCATCTGTGCTACGGCGACTCCAAGTTCGGGGCCTCGCCGTTCATGGGGGAGCCGCCCAACGCCGAGGCCGCCGCCCGCGGTGGACGGCACATCCTGCCGCGCGATGCCTCGACGATCGTGGCGGTATCCAACGGTCTGTCGCGGCACGTCTCGCGCCGCATCGATGCGATCCAGGCCGCGACGGTGGCCGCGTGGACTAAGCGTGCGCACTGGCAGCCGCTGGCTGACCTCGCCCTGGAACCGGAGACGGAGTTCTACCTCGGCCTCCTGCATGCCGAGGACGGTGCACAGGGGGCCGCCGCCCGCGCGGCGGTGGCGGCGGAGTTTCTCCCCGATTTCGGCCTGTCGACCGAATGCGGTCTCGGGCGGCACTCGGCCGAGCAGCTGGAGGCGGTGCTGGTGGCCTGGCAGCAGTACACGGCCGCCCACGAACCGGCCCTGGCCGGGTGACCGCGTCGAGACTAGGAGAGACGTCATGACCGATACCGTCATCGCACCCGAGGTCGAGCGAATTGCGGTCGCGGACACCATCACACGCGAACCCCAGGGCAATCCCGGGGTACTGGGGCTTCCGTTGATCATCGCCGGAGCGCTGGGCCTGGGATTCACCAACACCGGGATCATCACAGCAGGCTCGGCCGCCGTGCCGATCCTGCTGTCGGCCACCACGGTGGGACTGCTGATCACCACGATCTGGTCGGCGGCACTGCGACAGAACGTCAATGTGACCGTCTACGGGGTGTTCTTCGGTTTCTACGGAAGCTATTCGGTTCTGTCGCTGGGATTCACCCACGATTGGTTCGGCATTCCGGCAGCCGCCGTCCAGGACACCACGGCCTTGTGGCTGGCCAGCTGGTTGCTGACCATCGGTCTGCTCACCGTGCTGACGCTACGGCTGCCGTGGACATACCCGCTGTTGCTGGCGATCGTCGACGTCGCGTTGATCCTGCTTCTGATCGGAACGCTGACAGGTAGCGACGTGGCGACGAAGGCGGGTGGCTGGTTCGTATTCGCCTTCGTGGCCTTCGTCGTCTACTTCTATGTCGCAACCCTGTGGGAGGAGACCGGAGGGCGCGCGCTACCGCTGGGCCGGCCGCTGGTCAGCTGACGTGCGGCCGCCGCTGAGATAGGCGGCCATCGCCAGGACCGACAGTGTCACCATCACCACCGCCAGCGGTAGCGCGGTGTGCTCGCCACCGAGACCGACGAGCGGAGAGACCGCCGCCCCAAGCCCGAACTGCACGGCGCCCAGGCCCGCCGAGCCTGCGCCGGCAGCACGCGGGACTGCGGACAGTGCCAATGCGGTGGCGTTACCGAGGATCAGGCCCTGGCAGGACACGGCCACGAAGATCGGAATGGCGATCGTCCACGCCGGCGCACCAGTGAGCACGAGGCCCAGCAGGGTCAGCGTCGCCGCCAGCGTCAGGCCGAGGCCCGCACCGAGCAGCTTTCGGCTGGAGATGCTCGCAGTCAGGCGCGCGGACAGCGCGCTCACCGCGGTGAGTCCCAGCGCATTGACGGCGAACGCGATGCCGTACTGCATCGGGGTGAGGCCGAGCATCACCTGGTAGACGAACGGCGAGGCCGAGATGTAGGCCATCATCACCGCGAAACCGAAGCCGAACGCCAGCGTATTGCCGATGTAGGTGCGTGACCGCAACTCGTGCCACGGTGAGACACCATCGGCGGCATGCGCTTTCAGGGCGGCTCGGCGTTCCTTGGGATGCGATTCGCGCACCAGTGCGACAGTTGCGACGAACATCGCCACGGCGATGCCGCCGACGACCCACAGGATGCCGCGCCAGCCGACCGGACCCACCAGCAGCCCGCCGGCGAACGGGGCGACGACCGGGGCGATGCCGCCGACGATCATCATCAGGCTGAAGGCCCGTGCCGCAGCCTTTCCGGTCGCGAGGTCGGAGATGACGGCCCGGCCGATGACCATGCCGGCCGCGCCGGTGAACCCCTGCGCGAAGCGTGCCGTGACCAGGATGCCGACGGTCGGGGCCATCGCCGCCACCGCGCTGGCGACCACACACAGCAGGGTGCCGACGACCAGCGGGCCGCGCCGTCCGATCCGGTCCGAGAGCGGCCCGAAGGCGAGCTGTCCGAAGGTGAGGCCGAGCAGGAATGCGGTGAGCGTCAACTGGACGGCGGTGGCACTGGCGTGCAGTTCGACCGTCATCTCCGGGAAGGCGGGCAGGTACAGGTCGGTGGCCACCGGGGCGACGGCCGACAACAACGCCAGCACCAGAAGCAGCCAGGGCGATATCGATCTGTCGCGCTGGGCAGTCTGGGTCGGCTCGGTCACGGCGGTCGTCATGTCCATCCTTGAAGCTAGATAATTATGATGTAATAACTATGTAATCATAACCAACTCCGTTAGGATTTGTCCATGGAGAGTGAGCTGGCCGACCTCGCCGAGGTGATCCTCGTCGTCGCCCGCGAGATCCGGATGGGGATGGAACCCGACACGGTGCTGACGCCATCGGAGGCGCACGTCATGCGCTATATCGACGACCACCCGGGGGCGGCGCCCAGCGACGTCGCCAGGTTCACCGGCCTGCAGCGCAGCAACCTCAGCACCGCCCTCAAAGGGCTCGAGCGCCGCGGATTCGTCGAACGCCGCGCCGACGTGCACGACGCCCGCGGAGTCAACCTCTTCCCGACCACGCTTGCCGCCGACAACCTGACCCGACTGCGCAGCCAGTGGGCCCGGCAGATGTCGATCGCGTTCGGTGACGATCTGCGGGATGTGGCGACCGTCAAGAACCTGCTGGATCGCGCCGAGGCGCGGCTGCTGGCCGACCGCCTGGGCTGACCCGCTATATCCGGCTGTTTGTAGGCCATCCGCCTACATCCGGCTATTTGTAGGCCATCCGCCTACATCGGCGCGTTGGCCGGCTGGAACACCCCGGTGCTGTCCGCCTCTTCCTCGGCACGAATCACGTGCACGACGGCGTTGATCAACGCCAGGTGTGTGAAGGCCTGCGGGAAGTTGCCCAGGTGCCGCCCTGTCCGCGGCTCGATCTCCTCGGCATACAGATGCAACGGGCTGGCGAAGGACAGCAGTCGCTCGCACAGATGGCGCGCCCGGCTGACCTCGCCGATCTCCACCAGCGCCGACACCAGCCAGAATGAGCAGATGGTGAAGCTGCCCTCCTCGCCGGACAGCCCGTCGTCGGTCTCCTCGACGCGGTAGCGCAGCACCAGCCCGTCTTCGGTGAGCTCGTCGGCGATCGCCAGCACCGTCGCCCGCACCCGCGGATCGTCGGACGGCAGGAACCGCACCAGCGGGACGAGCAGCAGGGAGGCGTCCAGGGCGTCGTCGCCGTAGCGCTGGGTGAGGACCCCACGCTTGTCGACCCCGTTGGTCAGGATGTCGGCCTTGATCTCCTCGGCGATCGCCCGCCACTGCTGGGCGTAGCTCTTCTCGCCGACGAGTTCGGCCAGCTTCGAGCCGCGGTCCAGGGCCACCCAGCACATCACCTTCGAGGAGGTGAAGTGCTGCGGTTCCCCGCGCACCTCCCAGATCCCGCGGTCGGGTTCCTTCCAGTGCTTGATGGCCTCTTCGACCTGCTCCTTGAGCACCGGCCACAACTGATCGGAGATCTGCTCGCGCGACTTGGCATGCAGGTACACCGAGTCGAGCATGGTGCCCCAGATGTCGTGCTGGCGCTGGTTATAGGCCCCGTTCCCGATGCGCACCGGCCGGGCGTTGTCGTAGCCGGAGAGGTGATTGAGTTCCTCTTCGACCAGTTCACGCTCGCCGCCGACGGCATACATCACCTGCAGCGGATGGCGTTCGCCGTTGTTGGCACCCGACACGTCGGCGATGAAGGAGAAGAAGTCGTCGGCCTCGCGGTCCAGACCCAGGGTGTAAAGCCCCCACAGCGCGAAGGTCGAGTCACGTACCCAGGCGTAGCGGTAGTCCCAGTTCCGTTCCCCCTGCGGTGTCTCGGGCAACGAGGTGGTGCTGGCCGCCAGCAGGGCGCCGGTGGGCGAGTAGGTCAGCCCCTTGAGCGTGAGCGCACTGCGCTGCAGATACGACCGCCACGGGTGGTCCGGGAAGTCTCCGATGTTGATCCACTGCCGCCACGCCTCGCTGGTCTGCCACATCTTGTCGGCGGCCTCGTCGTAGGTCTGCGGCGACGGATGCTTGGACCACGACAGCGCGACGAAGATGTTGTCGCCCTCTTTGAGCCGGGTGCGGGCCCGGGCCTCCCGGCCTTCCAGACCGATGCGCAGGTTGGTCGTCAGCCGCAGGGTCGGATGCGCGTCGGGATCCTTGCGGGCCCGGGCGATGGCCTCGCCGTAGGCGTTGGCCGAGTACTCCCAGGTGGCGTTGACCCGGGCGTAGTCGAACGACGGCTCGCAGTTCATCACCAGTTCGACAGTGCCGCTGACGCATTTCACGGTGCGCAAAAGGATGTGCTCGGCGTCCCAGTCCATCGGGGTGCGACGGTGTGTGCGCGACCGGGTGTCGATGTCGTGCCAGGGACCCATGACCAGCGCGTCGCGCACGATCACCCAACCCGTGTGGGTCTGCCAGGTGGTCTCGAGGATCAGGCTGCCGGGCAGGTAGCGGCGCGCGGCCGGAACCGACACGCCGTAGGGCCCGAGCCGGAAGTGCCCGGCGCCGCGGTCGAGGATGGCGCCGAAGACGCTGGGGGAGTCCGGCCGCGGGACGCATAGCCACTCGACGGCGCCCGCCGAGGAGATCAGGCAGGTGTTCTCGCAATCCGACAGGAAGGCGTAGTCGGCGATCGGCGGGAACGGGTTACGCAGTGGCCCGCCCGGGGTGTACGGCACCGGGGCAGTGGCAGACAGCGGCGTCGGCGTCTGGTAGGCCGGCACGGCTGTGTCCTCGTCCGCTGGCTGGGCTTGCAGAACCATTCAGACATCATCGACCGCGCAGACGCCTGGCGTCTACTTGTAGGCCGAACCGTAACTTTGCTGCTCACGCAGATCGCAACTGTTTTGCGGCGTCGGCATAAGGTGGGGAACGTGACCGGGATCCTGAGTTGGTGGGACGGCGTTGAGTTGTGGCTCTCCGGGCTCGGGTTCGTCCTGCAGGTGATCATCGTGATGCCGGTGGTTCTGGCGCTGGCCTACGGGATCGCCGTCACAGTTGACGTGCTGCTGGGCAACGGCATCAAGGCACTGCACTGGATTCGCCGCGGCGACAGGCAGCGCCGATGAGCGGAATGCCCCGATCCCGGGTGACTCTGGCCCTGGTGGCGCTGCTGATCCTCGTCGTCGTCGTGTGGTTGTTGAACCGCTGACGGCCCGAGTCGCCCTGCGTCGGAACTCTGTTAAGCTTCGCGCCATGCAATCGGCGACCGGTTACGGCGAGGGCCACATCTTGGCCCTCATTGCCGTCGGTGCTTGCGCCGTTGCTGATGTTGCTTGTTGTCGCTGACACCCCTGCCCGTCTGCGGTTTGGTGTCGGTATTGGTCACGGCAATTCGCTCATGACACAACGCCATTCCGTTGCCACGGGTTCGATCCCTCCCCGTTCCGCAATGAGAAAGGCCCCCAATGAAGAGAGTCACCTCGATCCCCAGCCGCTGGCGCGCGGCGGCGGCGCTTGCCGTCACCGCGACCGTGCTCGCCGCGTGCGGCGGCGGCTCCAGCGACGTCGCAGGCGGTACTAGCGGCGCCAAAGCCGACACCACGCTGACGCTGGTCGCCTACGCGGTGCCGGAACCCGGCTGGAGCAAGATCATTCCGGCCTTCGCGGCCACCCCGGACGGCAAGGGTGTCGCGGTCACGACGTCCTATGGCGCTTCCGGTGACCAGTCGCGCGCGGTGGTGGACGGCAAGCCCGCCGACATCGTCAACTTCTCCGTCGAGCCCGACGTCACCCGACTGGTGAAGGCCAACAAGGTCGCCGCCGACTGGAACGCCGACGCGACTAAGGGTATCCCGTTCGGTTCGGTCGTGGCCATCGTCGTCCGCAAGGGCAACCCGAAGAACATCAAGACCTGGGACGACCTGCTGGCACCCGGTGTTGAGGTCGTCACCCCGAGCCCGTTGAGCTCGGGTTCGGCCAAGTGGAACCTGCTTGCGCCCTACGCCGCCAAGAGTAACGGTGGCCAGGACCCGCAGGCCGGCCTGGACTTCATCAGCAAGCTGGTCAGCGAGCACGTCAAGACCCGCCCGGGCTCGGGCCGGGAGGCCACCGACGTGTTCCTGCAGGGCACCGGTGACGTGTTGTTGAGCTACGAGGACGAGGCCATCAACGTCGAACGTCAGGGCAAGGATGTCGAGCACTTCATCCCGCCGCAGACCTTCAAGATCGAGAACCCGGTGGCAGTCGTGACCACCGGCGCCCATCAGGACAAGGCGACCGCGCTGAAGAACTTCCTGTACACCCCGGAGGGGCAGAAGATCTGGGCCGAGGCCGGCTTCCGCCCGGTCGACCCCAAGGTTGCCGCGGACTTCGCCAGTGACTTCCCGGCACCCGCGGAGAAGCTCTGGACGATCGCTGACCTGGGTGGCTGGAAGACAGTGGATCCCGCGCTGTTCGACAAGGACAATGGCTCCATCACCAAGATCTACAAGCAGGCCACTGGATGACAGCAGCTGTCGAGCCGAATCCTCAGGTGGTCCGTCCCGAGCTCACCGGTGGTGACTCGGGCGGGCCGCCCGGCTTCCGGTCCCGCAGGCACGGCACCACCCGGCTGCGGGTCGGTGCCGCGTCGATCTGGCTGAGCGTCATCGTCCTGCTTCCCTTGGCGGCCATCGTCTGGCAGTCCGCCAAGGGCGGCTGGGCCGCCTTCTGGGCCGCGGTCACCTCGAACGCCGCGTTGGAGTCGTTCCGGGTGACGCTGACCATCTCGATCGGGGTCACGCTGATCAACGCGGTGTTCGGCTTGCTGGTGGCCTGGGTCCTGACCCGCGACGACTTCCCCGGCAAGCGGCTGGTCGACGCGGTGATCGACCTACCGTTCGCGCTGCCCACCATCGTCGCGAGCCTGGTGATGCTGGCGCTGTACGGCCCGAACAGCCCGGTCGATCTGCATCTGCAGCACACCAAGTGGGGTGTGGGTATCGCCCTGCTGTTCGTCACGCTGCCGTTCGTGGTGCGCTCGGTTCAGCCGGTCCTTCTCGAACTCGACCGTGAGGTCGAGGAGGCGGCGGCCTCGCTGGGCGCCAACAACAGGACCATCTTCCTACAGGTGATCGTCCCCGCACTGTTGCCGTCGTTGCTGTCCGGTGCCGGGCTGGCGTTCTCCCGCGCCATCGGCGAGTTCGGATCGGTGGTGCTGATCGGCGGCGCCGTGCCAGGTGAGACCGAGGTGTCCTCACAGTGGATTCGCACCCTGATCGAGAATGACGACCGGACCGGTGCGGCAGCGATTTCGATTGTGCTGCTGCTGATCTCGTTCGTCGTGCTGTTCATCCTCCGTACGATCGGGTCACGGGCAGCCAAACGGGAGGCCTTGGCGTCATGACTCCATCACCGTTGGTGCGGTACCTGGCCCGCTACACGGCGCTGGCCTACATCCTGGTTCTCGTGCTCGTTCCGGTCGGGCTGATCCTGTGGCGCACCTTCGCCCCCGGCTTCGGTGCGTTTTTCGGATCGATCACCACCCCGGCCGCCTTGTCGGCGTTGCAGGTGTCGCTTCTGGTGGTGGCGATCGTCGTGCCGCTGAACGTCATCTTCGGCGTCCCGACCGCACTGGTGCTGGCGCGCAACAAGTTCCGTGGCAAGTCCGCTCTACAGGCGATCATCGACCTGCCGTTCGCGGTGTCGCCGGTGGTCGTCGGCGTGGCCCTGATCCTGCTGTGGGGCACGGCCGGGGTGTTCGGCTTCGTGGAGAACAGCCTCGGCTTCAAGATCATCTTCGGCTTCCCGGGCATCGTGCTCGCCAGCATCTTCGTCACCGTGCCGTTCGTGATCCGGGAAGTCGAGCCGGTGCTCCATGAACTCGGGACCGACCAGGAAGAGGCCGCCGCGACGCTGGGATCGAGTTGGTGGCAGACGTTCTGGCGGATCACCCTGCCGTCGATTCGGTGGGGCCTGACCTACGGCATCGTGCTCACCGTGGCCCGGACCCTCGGCGAGTACGGCGCCGTGATCATGGTGTCCTCCAACCTGCCCGGTAAGTCCCAGACGCTGACCCTGTTGGTGTCCGACCGCTACACCCGCGGCGCCGAGTACGGCGCCTACGCCGTATCGACTCTGCTGATGGCGGTGGCGGTCATCGTCCTCGTCGTTCAAGTCGTGCTCGACGCGCGGCGCACTCAGGCTGCCGAGTGAGCCAGACAAGAATGGAACTGTCATGACCACCAATGCGATCACCGTCAGCGGCGCCAACAAGCGTTACGGCGATTTCGTCGCTCTCGATAACATCGACTTCGTAGTGCCCTCCGGGTCACTGACGGCCCTGCTGGGCCCCAGCGGCTCGGGCAAGTCGACCCTGCTACGAGCGATCGCCGGCCTAGACCAGCCGGACACCGGTACCATCACCATCAACGGCCGCGAAGTCACCAATGTGCCGCCGCAGCGCCGGGGGATCGGGTTCGTCTTCCAACACTACGCCGCCTTCAAACACCTGACCGTGCGGGACAATGTCGCGTTCGGACTCAAGATCCGCAAGGTCGCCAAGCCGGAGATCAAGGACAAGGTCGACAATCTGCTCGAGGTGGTGGGGCTGGCGGGATTCCAAAACCGTTATCCCAACCAGCTTTCCGGCGGTCAGCGCCAACGCATGGCGTTGGCCCGGGCCCTTGCGGTCGACCCCGAGGTGCTCCTGCTCGACGAGCCGTTCGGCGCGCTGGACGCCAAGGTCCGCGAGGACCTGCGGACATGGCTGCGCCGGTTGCACGACGAAGTCCACGTGACGACGGTGCTGGTGACTCACGACCAGGCCGAAGCGCTCGACGTGGCCGACCGGATCGCAGTGCTCAACAAGGGCCGCATCGAGCAGGTCGGCTCACCGACCGAGGTGTACGACAGTCCCGCCAACGCGTTCGTCATGTCCTTCCTGGGCACCGTGTCGGCGCTGAACGGAATCCTGGTGCGTCCGCACGATATTCGGGTGGGCCGCAGCCCGGACTTGGCCATCGCGGCTGGCGACGGCACCGCGGAGTCCACCGGTGTCATACGGGCCACCATCGACCGCGTGGCCTACCTCGGCTTCGAAGTCCGGGTGGAACTGACCAGCGCCACCAACGGTGCACCGTTCATCGCCCAGATCACCCGCGGCGACGCCGAGGCGCTTGGCCTTAAGGAAGGTGACACCGTCTACGTGCGGGCCACCCGGGTGCCGCCGATCGCCGGTGAAGTGCAGGTCGCGGCGAGTTAGGCCGCGGCCCGCTGCGCCACCGCCAGGTCGAACCGGTCCAGCACCGTCTGGGCGACCAACGGATGTGCGCCCAGTGGCGCTGCCATCACAATGCCTGCGGCACCGGCAATCTCGGCTACCCGGTCGGTGATACGGCCGGGCGCGATGAACCACGGCGCCAGGACCACCCGGCTCGCGCCACGCCCCCGTAGAAGTTCGACGCCGTCGAGCACCGAGGGCTGCGGGCCGGTGGCATAGGCAACCTGCACGCCCGCCCACCGGGATCCGTCGGCCAGGGCATCGCCCAGTGTCGCCGTTCGGGCGTTGGCCTGTGCGTGCGACGAACCGACCGCCACGACCAGCACCCCCACGTTCTCGGCGTCACCGGGGATTCCGGCCTGCGCCAGGCGTTCACGCATGACCTCTACGAGGCGGGGGTCCTCACCCAGCGTGTCCGCTTGCAGCACGTCGGCGCCCGCGTCGGCGATCATCTCCGGTATGTCGACCCGGGCGTGGTACGCGCTGGCCAGCAGCAGGGGAGTGACGACGGCAGGCCCATTGGTCGCGCGCAATGCGTCGCGAAGATTCGGAGAGTTCTTCTCGCAGAACGCCACTGATACGTCCAGCGCGGGACGCAGCAGCCGGATCTGCTCGGCGACGGCGTGCGTGGTCGCCGCGGAACGCGGATCAGCGCTGCCGTGCGCGGTCAGGAGCAGCTTCACGAAACGTGAAGTCCGCATTCGGTTTTGGCCGAACCGAGCCAACGGCCGCTGCGCGGGTCGGCGCCGTCGACCGGCTTGGCCGTGCACGGCGCGCAGCCGATCGAGGGGTAGCCCTCGTCGACGAGCGGGTTGACCAGCACACCGTTGGCGTCGATGTAGGCCTGCATGTCCTCGTCGGTCCACGCCGCGAGCGGATTGACCTTCACCAGGCCGAACGCTTCGTCGAAGGAGATCAGGGGTGCGTTGGCGCGGGTGGGTGACTCCACCCGGCGAATCCCGGTCACCCAGGCCGAATAGCCTTGCAGCGCTTTACGCAGCGGCGTCACCTTGCGCAGGCGGCAGCACTCGTTGGGATCGCGGGCGAAGAGGTCCTTGCCCAGCAGCCGATCCTGCTCGGCGACACTGTGCTCGGCGGTGACGTTGACCACGGTGATGTCGTAGACGGCTTCGACGGCGTCGCGGGTGCCGATGGTCTCGGCGAAGTGGTAGCCGGTATCGAGAAAGAGCACGTCTACCCCGGGGCGGACTTTGGCGGCAAGGTCGACCAGCACGGCGTCCTGCATATTGGAGGCCACCACGTAGCTACCGGCGAAATGCTCGTCAGTCCAGGCCAGGAGTTCGGCGGCGCTGGCTCCGTCCAACTCGGCGGCCCCGCGCTCCGCCAGTGTCCGCAGGTCAGTCTCGGTCATCTCATGCACCCCAATGGTCATCGCAAATCAGCCTCGTCAGCGCGCAGCGCCCACTGGGCGAAACGCTCACCGTCGTGTCTTTGTTTCACGAAGTTGCGCACGACCCGCTCGATGTAGTCGCCCAGCTCGCTGGAGAGCACCTTGTGCTGACGCAGCTTGCGGCCGAAAGCGCTGTCCAGGCCGAGGCTGCCGCCCAGGTGAACCTGGAACCCTTCCTCCGGTCCGTTACCCTCGTCGACCATCTGTCCCTTGAACCCGATGTCGGCGATCTGGATGCGGGCGCACGAGTTGGGGCAGCCGTTGATGTTGATGGTCACCGGCACGTCCAGCCCCGCGTTGATGTCCTCGAGGCGCTTCTCCAAATCGGGCACCAGGCTCTGGGCGCGCACCCGCGTCTCGGCGAAGCTGAGCTTGCAGAACTCGATTCCGGTGCAGGCCATCAGGTTGCGCCGCCAGTGCGACGGCCTCGACGGCAGACCGAGCGCGTCGAGACCGGCCCGCAGCTCGTCCAACTTGTCGTCGGGGACATCGAGGATGACCAGCTTCTGGTACGGGGTGAACCGGACCCGGTTGGAGCCCGCGGCCTCGGCCAGGTCGGCGACTGCGGTCAGGATCGTGCCCGAGACGCGGCCCGCGATGGGCGCGACTCCGACGGCGTTGAGACCGTTCTTCAGCCGTTGTACACCGACGTGGTCGATGGGGCGGACGACGGGCTCGGGTGCCGGGCCGTCGATCAGCGGACGCTTGAGGTATTCCTGTTCGAGAACTTCCCTGAATTTTTCGATACCCCAGTCCTTGATCAGGAACTTCAGCCGGGCCTTTGCGCGCAACCGCCGGTAGCCGTAGTCGCGGAACACGCTGACCACCGCTTCCCAGACATCGGGCACCTCGTCGAGGGGAACCCAGGCGCCCACCCGCTGGCCCAGCATCGGGTTGGTCGACAGGCCGCCGCCGACCCACAGGTCGAAACCGGGGCCGTGGTCGGGATGGTTGACCCCGATGAACGCCACGTCGTTGACCTCGTGCACTACGTCCTGCAGACCGCTTATGGCGGTCTTGAACTTGCGCGGCAGGTTCGAGTACTCCTTCTTGCCGACGTAGCGGCGGACGATCTCGTCGATCGCGGGGGTGCCGTCGAGAACCTCGTCGACGGATTCGCCGGCCAGCGGCGAGCCGAGCACCACCCGGGGGCAGTCCCCGCACGCCTCGGTGGTCTGCAGGCCGACCTCGTCGAGCCGGCGCCAGATCTCTGGCATGTCCTCGACGCGAATCCAGTGGTACTGCACGTTCTCGCGGTCGCTGATGTCGGCGGTATCGCGGGCGAACTCGGTAGAAATGCCGCCGAGGGTGCGTAGCGCGGCGGTGGTCAGCGCGCCGCCGTCGCTGCGGACCCGCAGCATGAAGTATTCGTCCTCGAGCATGTCGGTGTTCTCGTCACCGGTCCAGGTGCCGTCATAGCCGGGCTTGCGCTGGGTGTAGAGGCCCCACCAGCGGAAGCGGCCGCGCAGGTCGCCCTTATCGATGCTGTCGAAGCCGTTCTTGGCGTAGATGTTCTCGATGCGCTCCCGCACATTGAGCGGGTTGTCGTCCTTCTTGCTCTGCTCGTTCGCGTTGAGCGGCTCGCGATAGCCCAGAGCCCACTGGCCTTCGCCCTTGGGCCGCTTCTGTGTGGCCTTGGTCGGCTGACTCATGAAATGTGCTCCTCATGTCAAGGAGCTGACGTTCGGACTGCGCTGATCACCGGTGAGCTGTTCCGGCGGCGCAGATCCGTCGGCCAGCTGAAGTACGAGCGGGCGGGTCTACGGCGTCAAACCAAACAACAACAGGTACAGACGCGCTTGAAATCGACATGGCGCCGAGCCACCAGTACACCGTTACGCAGTGTCTGAGGTGCAGCCATGCGCGCCATTCTGCCACGAACGCTCGCGATACCTCTAACCGGGCCAGATTTGTGCTCGCGATGAGTAAAACTAGGGTCTGCGACACTGACAGCATGTCGGTCCGACCCGTTCCGGCCGTTGTGCCCGAGCTCACTGCCGCCCGGGGCACGGCGTTCGGCATCTACGTTCACGTGCCTTTTTGCGCCAGCCGCTGCGGGTATTGCGACTTCAACACCTACACCGCCGGGGAACTCGGCGGTGCCACCCCGGAGGGCTGGCTCGTCGCCGCCCGGGCCGAACTCGCGCTGGCCGCCGAGATGCTCGGCGACGTGACGATCGACACGGTCTTCGTCGGGGGCGGCACGCCGTCGCTGCTCGGTGGCGCCGGCCTCGCGGCCGTACTGGACGCGATCCGCGCCCACTTCCCGCTGGCCGCCGGCGCCGAGGTCACTACCGAGGCGAACCCCGAGTCGACGTCGGCGGCGTTCTTCGACCAGATCCGCGCTGCCGGCTATACGCGGGTGTCGCTGGGCATGCAGTCCGCGGTGCCCAGGGTTCTGGCGACGCTGGACCGGACCCATTCCCCGGGGCGGGCGCTGCAGGCGGCGGCGCAGGCGCGGGCGGCCGGGTTCGAGCACCTGAACCTCGATCTGATCTACGGCACACCGGGGGAGTCCGACGACGACCTGCGGCAGTCGGTCGAAGCGGTGCTCTCCGCCGACGTCGACCACGTGTCGGCCTACGCACTGGTGGTGGAGGAGGGGACCGCGCTGGCACGGCGGGTTCGGCGCGGCGAGGTCACCCGGCCCGACGACGACGTGCTGGCCCACCGTTATGAACTCCTGGACTCGTGGTTGTCGGCGGCGGGCTTCGACTGGTACGAGGTGTCCAACTGGAGCAAGCCCGGCGGTGAGTGCCTGCACAACCTTGGCTACTGGAACGGCGGCCAGTGGTGGGGTGTGGGTCCCGGTGCGCACGGCTTCGTCGGCGACACCCGGTGGTGGAATGTCAAGCATCCCAACGCTTATGCGGAGCGGCTCAGCGAAAAGCTCATGCCGGTGGCCGATTTCGAGCGCCTCGGTGCCCATGACCGCCACGTCGAGGATGTGCTGCTGCGGATTCGGTTGAGCAGCGGTCTGCCGCTGGAGGTTCTCACCGACTCGGAACGGGCACGGGCCGGGCAGGCGGTGTCCGACGGTCTGCTGACGCGCAACGCCGACCGGCTGGTGCTGACCCCGCGGGGCAGGCTGTTGGCCGACGCCGTGGTGCGTGACGTCCTCGACGAACTAGTACTGGGCGCCGGTCCCGGCGTCCATGTCGTAGACCCGCGCGTGCAACACGGTGCGGTTCCGCAGGGCCGCGCGCACCGCCCGGTGCAGGCCGTCTTCGAGGTAGACCACGCCGTGCCACTTGACCGCATGGGGGAACAGGTCGCCGTAGAACGTCGAGTCTTCCGACAGCAACCGATCCAGCGCCAGCACGGTGGTGGTCGTGACGAGCTCGTCCAGGCGGATCTGTCGCGGCGGGATCTGTGACCAGTCACGGTAGGTCAGCCCGTGCTCCGGATACGGCTTACCTTCCCGGACGCCCTTGAAGATCATCGACGTGCCGTCCCGAGCGCAACCCCCAGGCCTGGCGTCAACATTTGAGCAAGGCTAGTCGCTGCCTGACGGAATGCCAGTGCTGGGCGAACTTCGATGCGCCGGTGACCGAGGTGTGACGCGCTGGGACGCGCGGTGGCACTCTCCGGCTGTGGGTGCTAATTGTGCAGATGATGGCCGTAAAATGGAGACGACTTGGAGGTGTACCAGATGGGAAGTGCTGACGACCGTCGCTTTGAGGTGCTCCGTGCCATCGTCGCCGACTTCGTCGCGACCCAGGAGCCGATCGGTTCCAAGGCCCTGGTCGAGCGACACAACCTCGGCGTATCCA
Organism: Mycobacterium sp. DL592; assembly: GCF_011694515.1. NCBI lineage: Bacteria > Bacillati > Actinomycetota > Actinomycetes > Mycobacteriales > Mycobacteriaceae > Mycobacterium > Mycobacterium sp. DL592. The sequence continues at coordinate 1,766,355 of NZ_CP050192.1, forward strand.
GTGCCACGGTGCGCAACGACATGGCCGTGTTGGAGGCCGAGGGATACATCGCCCAGCCACACACCAGCTCCGGCCGGGTGCCCACGGAGAAGGGCTACCGCGAGTTCGTCAACCGGCTTGACCAGGTCAAGCCGTTGTCGTCCTCGGAGCGGCGCGCGATTCTGCAGTTCCTGGAGTCCGGGGTCGACCTCGACGACGTGCTGCGCCGCGCGGTGAAGCTGCTGGCCCAGCTCACCCGGCAGGTCGCGATCGTGCAGTACCCGACGCTGTCCAGCTCGACCGTGCGCCACCTCGAAATCGTCTCGCTGACCCCGGCGCGGCTGCTGATGGTCGTCATCACCGACTCGGGCCGGGTCGACCAGCGCATCGTCGAACTCGGAGACGCCATCGACGAGCACCAGCTGGCGCAGCTGCGGGAACTGCTGGGCCAGGCGCTGGACGGCAAGCGCCTGGCGGCGGCCTCGGTGGCCGTGGCCGACCTGGCGGCCCGGCTCGACGGGTCCGGCGGTCTGGGTGACGCGGTGGGCCGGTCGGCGACGGTGCTGCTGGAGTCGTTGGTCGAACACAACGAAGAGCGGCTGCTGATGGGTGGCACCGCGAACCTGACCCGCAATACCGCTGATTTCGGCGGATCGCTGCGCACGGTGCTCGAAGCGCTCGAGGAGCAGGTGGTGGTTCTTCGGCTGCTCGCCGCCCAGCAGGAGGCGGGTAAAGTCACGGTGCGTATCGGTCACGAAACCGAGGCCGAGCAGATGGTCGGTACCTCGGTGGTGACCACGACCTACGGCAGCTCGAACACGGTGTACGGCGGCATGGGTGTGCTGGGGCCAACGCGGATGGACTATCCGGGAACTATTGCCAACGTCGCGGCGGTTGCGACGTATATCGGCGAGGTTCTCGGCGGCCGATAAGCGGTTCGAGCCGATAACTAGATTTTCGAAAGGTCAAGGGTGGCACGCGACTACTACGGCTTGCTCGGGGTGAGCAAGGGCGCCAGCGATCAGGAGATCAAGCGCGCCTATCGGAAGCTGGCCCGCGAGCTGCATCCCGACGTCAACCCCGACGAGGAAGCCCAGCACAAGTTCAAGGAGATCAGCGCCGCCTACGAGGTGCTCTCCGATCCCGAGAAGCGGCGCATCGTCGACCTCGGTGGCGACCCGCTGGAGAACGGCGCGGCGGCCAACGGCTTCAGCGGCTTTGGTGGCTTAGGCGACGTGTTCGAGGCGTTCTTCGGCGGTGGTACCGGATCGCGTGGCCCGGTCGGCCGGGTGCGGCCCGGGTCGGATTCGCTGCTGCGGATGCGGCTGGATCTGTCCGAGTGCGCGACCGGCGTGACCAAGCAGGTCACCGTCGACACCGCCGTGTTGTGCGACATCTGCCAGGGCAAGGGCACCCACGGCAACTCGACCCCGACCACCTGTGACGTCTGCGGTGGGCGCGGTGAGGTGCAGACCGTTCAGCGCTCGCTGCTCGGCCAGGTCATGACGTCCCGCCCGTGCCCCCAGTGTCGCGGGGTCGGTGAGGTCATTCCGGATCCGTGCCACCGCTGCGGCGGCGACGGACGGGTTCGGGCCCGCCGCGACATCAGCGTGAAGATCCCCGCCGGCGTCGGCGACGGCATGCGGGTGCGGCTGGCCGCCCAGGGTGAAGTCGGACCCGGTGGCGGGCCGGCAGGCGACCTCTACGTCGAGGTTCACGAGCAGCCGCACGACATCTTCGTGCGCGACGGCGACGACCTGCACTGCACCGTGTCGGTGCCGATGGTCGACGCGGCGCTAGGCACCACCGTCACCGTCGACGCGATCCTCGACGGGCTCACCGAGATCACCATCGCGCCCGGAACCCAGCCGGGTTCGGTGACCACGCTGCGCGGCCATGGTATGCCACACCTTCGCTCCGGTGTTCGCGGTGATCTGCACGCCCACATCGAGGTCAGCATCCCGACCAAACTGGATGCCCGCGTCAAGGAACTTCTGACCGAGGTCAAGACCCGAAGCCACGAAGAGGCTGCGGTCCGCTCCGCGCACGCGCAGAGCGCCAACGCCGGGGGCGGCCTGTTCAGCCGGCTGCGGGAAACCTTCAGCGGCCGCTGACGCGGTGGCCGACACGCTGTTCTACACCGACGCCGTCCCGGCTGTCGGCGCCAGCGCCGTCGTCGAGGGTGACGAGGGTTTTCACGCCGCCACGGTGCGCCGCATCCGGCCCGGTGAAGTGCTCGTGCTCTCCGACGGTGCGGGAGCGCTGGCCCGGTGCGAGGTCGAATCAGCGACCAAGCGCGGCCTGACGGCCACCGTGCTGCAGCGGTGGTCCGCGCCGCGACCGGTGCCCGAAGTGACCGTCGTGCAAGCCATTCCGAAGTCTGAGCGTTCGGAGTTGGCCGTCGAACTGGCCACCGAGGCCGGTGCGGACGGCTTCATCGCCTGGCAGGCCGCCCGCTGCGTGGCCCGCTGGGACGGCGACCGTGCCGAGAAGGGGCTGCGGCGCTGGCATGCGGTGGCCCGCTCGGCTGCCCGGCAGTCCCGCCGGGCGTGGATCCCCGACGTCAGCGGCCCGGTCACCACGGCGGCCTTGGCCGAGCTGGTCGCTGACCGGGTCGCCGCCGGTGCGGTGGTGCTGGCCCTGCACGAGTCTGCCACCGTGCCGCTCGCCGAAATTCCTGTGGCGCAAGCGGATTCAATTCTGCTGATCGTCGGACCGGAGGGCGGGATCAGCGACGGCGAGCTCGCCGACCTGGCGGCCGCGGGTGCCCGGACGGTCCGGCTGGGCCCGACGGTGCTCCGCACCTCCACGGCGGCAGCGGTGGCCCTGGGCGCCCTCGGCGTGCTCACGCCGCGGTGGGCGGCGCCGTCGTCATGACCGGTCACAACTCGGTGGGTGCGTTCCCCAGCCGGGCATAGATCGACGCCGCTTCGGCCCTGTTGGTCGCATGCAACTTACGCAGCACCCGCTTCACGTGGGATTTCACGGTGCCCGGTGTGATCACGAGTTCGTCGGCGATCTGCTGGTTGGTGCGCCCGTCGGCCATCAGCCGCAAGACCTCGACCTCGCGGCGGGTCAGCATCTGATTGACCCGCGAGGTCATGGTGGCCAGCATCCGGCTGGCCGGGCTGCGCACCGCAGGCTCGACCTTGCGCAATTCCAGGTCGGCGTCCTGCACGGCCTGCGCCGCCTTCTCGGCGGTGGCCAGCGCGGTGCGGACCTCGGCATGCTGGCGGCGCATCCGCTCGACCAGGACGGTCCGCTCGAAGGCATAGCCGAACCCTTCGGCGAAGGCCCACACCGTGTCGCGGTCGATCTCGTCGACCGTGCGCCCGCTGTACAACCGGTCGGCGTGCAGGAACCCGATCACCCGGCCGGTCGGCATCACCGGCGCGGCGACGTAGGAGCGGGTCAGGGAGAAGTCGATGATCGGCCGGTTGACCCTCGGGTCGTTGCGGGCGTCGCGAACGATCGCCGGCGCGTGCCGGCGAATCATCTGTGTTTCCAACAACATATGGTCCAGTGGCGGTGACACCGACTGGGCGAAGGCCACCATTTTCTCGGCGCCTTCGACGTCGTCGCCGAAGTACGCCGACTCCATCACCATGCGGCCGTCGTGCACCCGGAACAGCACCGCCCGATCGAAACCGCAGCATTCGACGAGCTCACGCGGCGCGCGGTCGACGATGGCCGCGACCTCGTCCACGGCCCGCAGCTTGCTCAGCCCATCTTGAACCTGCAGCAGCGCCGTGGCCCTCCGGCGCGCACCGTCCTCGATCAGCTGGCGTTCGAGCAGCGAGAGGTCCAGCACGGCTTCCAGTGCGGCCAACGCCCGCTCGTCGCCGAGAGCCTCCAGGGCGTCCCGGACGATGGCGGCTTGGGCGTCAACGGTTTCGGCCACCGCGGTGATCGGATCGCCGCCTGGCTCCACGGTGCCGGCCCGGCACGCCTCGGCGTAGCGACGGGACACCGGGCTCAGGGGTGCGGGCTTCGATGCCCACCCGGGATGGTCGCCGTCGGCGAGTGCGCTGAGGGACAAAGGTTCGCTGACAAGGCTCACAGTGCGTCGATCGTCGCACCGGTTCGCGGCCTGCGGTGGCAAATCCGCCCGCTCGGGGGCAGAACTGACCTCCATCGGGAGATCGACCCGCCGTATCGGCTGCCGCGACGCTGGTGGCATGACCTTGACGACGACATCGGCACTGCACCAGCTGACCACCCCGGAGGGCGTGGCCAACCCCTATCCGCTCTTCGAGCACCTGCGCGAGGTCTCACCGGTGCCCGGCTACCGGGACTGGCCGCCCGGCACGGTGCCCGGAGCCGACGAACCCGTGACGGCATGGGCGCTGTTCCGCTACGACCAGGTCTTCGCCGCGGCGCGGGACAACGAGACGTTCTCCTCCCGCGATCCCATCCAGGAGGCCTCGTCGGCGCCCAGTCTGATGCTGGTCAACACCGACCCGCCCGCGCACACCGGGGAGCGCAAACTCGTCAGCCAGGCGTTCTCGCCGCGGCGCATCCGCCGGCTCGAAGGCTGGCTCACCGATCTGGTGCCGGCCCTGCTCGCCGAGTTCGACGACCGTACCGGCGACGGTGACCGCGACGTGATGGAGTTCGCCGCCGAGGTGCCCACCCGCGCGATGGTCCGGCTGCTGGGCCTGCCCGACGGTGACCACATCCGGTTCAAGAACTGGGCCAACGCCTTCATGCTGTCCTCGGCGATGACACCCGAGGAGCGGATGGCCAGCAACGCCGAAATGGTGGCGGCGTTCGCCGAGCGGGTCGTCGAGCACAGCGCACGCCTTGGCGAGGACCAGGACGTCGAAGAGGCCGAGGACCTGATCTCGGCGCTGCTGCGCGCCGAACTCGACGGGCAGCGCCTGACGGCCGAACAGATCGTGCGGTTCTGCGTGACGCTGGTGGTCGCGGGCAGCGAGACGACGACCTACCTGATCGGCAGCGTCCTGCACGCGCTGGCACGGGAGCCCGCAGTGGCCGCCCGCCTGCGGTCCGACCGGTCGTTGGTGAGCACGTTCATCGAGGAGGTCGCGCGGCTCACCGGTCCGCAGCGACTGTTCCGGATCGCCACCCGCGACGTCGAGATCGGCGGGGCCACCATCCGCAAGGGCGAATGGGTCGCGCTGTTCTTCGGGTCGGCCAACCACGACCCGGCCGTCTTCGACGATCCCGAGCGCCTGGACCTCGACCGGCCCAACATCCGTCAGCACATGGCCTTCGGCCAGGGTCTGCACTTCTGCCTGGGCGCACCGCTGGCCCGGCTGGAGGTGCTCGCAGTGGTCAACGCGGTGCTCGACCGCTACCCGACGATCGGGTTGTCCGAGGAACCGGGGGAGCGGCAGACCGCCAGCCTGCTCACCCACGGCTTCGTCCGGCTCCCGCTGCAGCTGGCCCGATGAGCGAACGGCGCAATATCGCGAACACCAGGGCGATCTACACCGCCGTTCCCGCCGGTGACCTCGAGACCGCGGTGAGCCTGCTGGATCCCGAGGTCCGCATCACCTACTACGGCAGCGACGCGATCCCATATGCCGGCGACTACCATGGCATGGCCCGCGCGCTGGAGTTCTTCGCGACGGTGGCCGAACACATCCAGATCGTGGCCATGGAGCCCTGGCTGTTCATCCCCGACGGCGACAACCTGGCGGTCTGGGGCCACCAGAAGTTCCTGCGGCCGTCCACCGGGCACACCTGGGAATCGGAGTTCGCCCACATCATCACGTTGCGCGATGGCAAGTGGCTGCACTTCCGGGACTTCATGAACTCGGCGCTGACCCACGATGCGTTCACCCGAACGCGGTAAACTGGGCGCTCACTACGTCCGACCAGGGAACCCAGGAAGCAGGCTTCGAAGACCACGTGACGCCCCGCGAGACGACCGCTGCCTCGCAAGTGCGCAGCAGCATGACTGTTCCGCCCGACCTCGTCGTGGGCCTGCTGGGTTCCGCTGACGAGAATCTGCGTGCGATAGAGAAGAGCCTCACGGCCGACGTCCACGTTCGCGGCAACACCGTGTCGATGGCCGGTGAAGCCGCCGACGTGGCGCTGGCCGAGCGGGTCATCTCCGAGCTCGTCGCGATCGTCGCCGGCGGGCAGAGCCTGACGCCCGACGCGGTGCGCCGCAGTGTGGCGATGATGTCGGGTGCGGAGAACGAATCGCCGGCCGAGGTGCTGAGCCTGGACATCCTGTCGCGGCGCGGCAAGACCATCCGGCCCAAGACGCTCAACCAGAAGCGCTACGTCGACGCCATCGACGCCAACACCATCGTGTTCGGAATCGGCCCGGCCGGCACCGGCAAGACTTACCTGGCGATGGCTAAAGCCGTCAGCGCGCTGCAGACCAAGCAGGTCACCCGCATCATCTTGACCCGTCCGGCGGTGGAAGCCGGTGAGCGCCTTGGCTTTTTGCCGGGCACGCTCTACGAGAAGATCGACCCGTATCTGCGGCCGCTGTACGACGCGCTGCACGACATGATGGATCCCGACGCCATCCCGAAGCTGATGACGGCAGGGGTGATCGAGGTTGCGCCGCTGGCTTTTATGCGGGGCCGGGCGCAGCCCCTGTCGACGAATGTCTTGACTCCGTCCGGTTTCCGGCCGATCGGTGAACTTGAGGTCGGCGACTTCGTCATCGGCTCGGACGGTCGGCCAACCGAGGTGCTCGGTGTCTATCCGCAGGGCTACAAGGAGATTTATCGAGTCTTCACCCAGGACGGCTCGTCGACTCTCGCGTCGGGAGATCACCTCTGGTCGGTCTACACCGCAAGTGATCGGCGGCGTAACCGGCCCGCCCGGGTTCTGGAAACCAAGCAGATGATCGGGAATTTGCGGACCGCACACCAGCACAGGTATGAACTGCCGCTGCTCGATAAGCCCGTCGCTTTTGAATCGCGACCAGTGCCGCTCGACCCGTACGCCTTGGGCCTTCTGTTGGGCGACGGTTGCTTCAGTTGCCGCGCCACCCCGACCTTCGCCACCACCGATCCCGAGCTGGCCCAGGCGCTGACCGATCTCATCCCCGGAATCCAAGCGCGGCAAAAGACCGAGGTCGACTACGTCCTGAACAGGATCCGGAAGCCGGGTGAAGTCATCACTATCGAGAACCCCGTCACCGGCGCGATGCGCCTGTTGGGGCTCGACGGCAAGCGCTCGAATACCAAGTTCGTCCCCAAGGACTACCTGCTCAACTCGGCTGACGTGCGGCTAGCGGTCTTGCAGGGACTGCTGGACACCGATGGCGGTCCCGTCACTCAACAGGCCCGCACCTGTCGGATTCAATACACGACGGTCTCTGACCGCCTGCGCGGTGACGTTGTCTTCCTCGTCCGGTCGCTGGGCGGTGTCGTGTACTGCCGCACGCGAAAAGCGGAGGGCCGCAAACCCGGCCTCGCACGTGGCAGGGAGGTCCACTACCGATCCGATGCACACGTTCTGGACATCCGATTGCCCGAGGGTCTCGCGCCTTTCCGATTGGCGCGTAAGGCTGCGAAGTACAACGTGACTGGGGGCGGCCACCCTAAGCGATTCGTCGATCGGATCGAATCTGCCGGCACAGAGGAGGCCGTCTGCATCCGGGTTGCGGCCCAAGACTCGTTGTATGTCACGGAGGACTTCCTTCTGACGCACAACACCCTGAACGACGCGTTCATCATCCTCGACGAGGCGCAGAACACCACCGCCGAGCAGATGAAGATGTTCCTCACCAGGCTGGGGTTCGGCTCGAAAATCGTTGTCACAGGCGATGTTACGCAGGTCGATCTGCCCGGGGGAGCTACCTCGGGTCTACGCGCGGCCGCGGAGATCCTCGACGGCATCGACGACATCCACTTCGCCCAGCTCACCTCCGCCGACGTGGTGCGCCACCGGCTGGTCTCCGAGATCGTCGACGCCTACGCGAAAGCCGAGCAGCCGGGCATGATGAACCGGGCGCAGCGGCGCTCGCCCAGACGTTAGGCGGCGGCCGAGAACATGAGCATCGAGGTATCCAACGAATCCGGCCTCGACGTTTCCGAAGAGGAACTGATCAGCGTCGCGCGGTTCGTCATTCGCAAGATGAACGTCAACCCGGCCGCCGAGCTGTCCATGGTGCTGCTGGACACCAACGCCATGGCCGACCTGCACATGCGCTGGATGGACCTGCCCGGGCCCACCGACGTCATGAGCTTCCCGATGGACGAGCTCGAACCCGGCGGCCGGCCCGACTCACCGGAGCCCGGGCCGGCGATGCTCGGTGACATCGTGCTGTGCCCGGAGTTCGCCGCCGGCCAGGCCGAGTCGGCCGGCCACACCCTGGGTCAGGAGCTGGCGTTGCTCACCGTGCACGGCGTACTGCATCTGCTGGGCTACGACCACGCCGAACCGGACGAGGAAAAAGAGATGTTCGCCCTGCAGCGGCAGCTGCTCGAGGAGTGGGTGGCCGACCAGGTCGAGTCCTATCACTCCGAGCGCCAGAACGAGAAGGACCGGCGACTGCTCGACAAGTCACGGTATTTCGACGAACCGTGACCGGAATCGTCCCGCTGCTCGGCGCGATCGCGCTCATCGCGCTGGGCGGACTGTTCGCGGCGATAGACGCCGCCATCAGCACGGTGTCGGTGGCCCGCGTCGAGGAACTCGTGCGCGACGAACGGCCCGGGGCGCTGCGCCTGGCCCGGGTGATGGCCGAACGGCCGCGCTACATCAACCTTGTCGTGCTGCTGCGGATCGCCTGCGAGGCGGCGGCCACCGTGCTGCTGGTGGCCTTCCTGTGGGACGACCTGGGTCTGACGTGGGGTCTGGTCGGTGCCGCCGCCATCATGACGGTGGCCAGCTTCGTGGTGATCGGGGTGGGCCCGCGCACCATCGGCAGGCAGAACGCGTACACCATCGCCCTGGTGTCCGCGGTTCCGCTGCAAGCGATTTCGGTGCTCCTGACCCCCATCAGCCGGCTGCTGATCCTGCTCGGTAATGCCGTCACGCCCGGCCGCGGCTTCCGCAACGGCCCGTTCGCCTCGGAAATCGAACTGCGCGAGGTCGTCGACCTGGCACAGCAGCGCGGCATCGTGGCCGACGACGAACGTCGCATGATCCAGTCGGTGTTCGAACTCGGGGACACCCCGGCCCGCGAGGTGATGGTCCCGCGGACCGAGATGGTGTGGATCGAGTCCGACAAGACAGCCGGGCAGGCCACCTCGCTCGCGGTGCGCAGTGGGCACTCCCGGATCCCGGTGATCGGCGAGAACGTCGACGACGTCGTGGGCGTCGTCTTCCTCAAAGACCTTGTCCAGCGCACCTACTACTCCGCCAACGGCGGACACGACACCGCCGTCTGCGACGTCATGCGCCCAGCCGTCTTCGTGCCGGACTCCAAGCCGCTCGACGACCTGCTGCGGGAGATGCAGCGCGACCGCAACCACATGGCCCTGCTCGTCGACGAGTACGGTGCCATCGCCGGGCTGGTCACCATCGAGGATGTCCTCGAGGAGATCGTCGGCGAGATCGCCGACGAATACGACACCCACGAGGTGGCACCCGTCGAGGAGTTGGACGACAACAGATTCCGGGTGTCGGCGCGGCTGCCGATCGAGGACGTCGGCGAGCTGTACGACGTCGAGTTCGAAGAGGACCTCGACGTCGACACCGTCGGTGGACTGCTGGCCCTGGAGTTGGGCCGTGTTCCCCTGCCCGGAGCCGAAGTGGTGTCGCACGGTCTACGGCTGATCGCCGAAGGCGGCCGCGACCACCGCGGCCGGGTGCGGATCGAAACCGTCCTCGTCAGCAGGACGGAACTGGAGAACGAGGTAACCGATGAGTGAGCTCGACGCGGAAGACGCCAAACTGGTGGTGCTCGCACGAGGGGCGATGGCCCGTGCCGAAGCCCCGCAGGGAGCGGCGGTGCGCGACCTCGACGGCCGCACCTACGCCGGGGCACCGGTCACGCTGGCCGCGCTGGGCCTGACCGCGCTGCAGGCCGCGGTGGCCGCCGCGGTATCCAGCGGGGCAACGGGTTTGGAGGCCGCGGTGCTCGTCGGCGGATCCGCGGACGACCCCGGTGTCGCGGCGGTGCGCGAGCTCTCGCCTGACGCTGCGGTCATCGTCACCGACCGCGCCGGGACACCGCAATGAGCGAATTCCATTCCGGTTTCGTCTGTTTCGTCGGCCGGCCCAACACCGGCAAGTCCACCTTGACCAACGCTCTCGTCGGCTCCAAGGTGGCGATCACCTCCAACCGCCCGCAGACCACCCGGCACACCATCCGCGGCATCGTGCACCGCGAGGAGTTCCAGATCGTCCTCGTCGACACCCCGGGTCTGCACCGGCCGCGCACCCTGCTGGGCAAGCGGCTCAACGACCTGGTGCGCGACACCTATTCGGAAGTCGACGTCATCGGCCTGTGCATCCCCGCCGACGAGCCGATCGGCCCCGGCGACCGGTGGATCTACGAACAGATCCGGACCGTCGCACCCCGAACCACCTTCGTCGTCATCGTCACCAAGATCGACAAGGTCACCAAAGAGAAAGTGGCCGAACAGCTCATCGCCGTGCACGAGCTCGTCGGCGACACCGCCGCCGAGATCGTTCCGGTGTCGGCCAGCACGGGCGAACAGGTCGACCTCCTCATCGATGTCCTGGCCGCGCAGCTGCCACCGGGGCCGGCGTTCTACCCCGACGGCGAGCTCACCGACGAGCCCGAGGAGGTGCTCATGGCCGAGCTCATCCGGGAAGCCGCACTCGAAGGTGTGCGCGACGAGTTGCCGCACTCACTGGCCGTGGTGATCGAGGAGATCGAGCCCAGGGAAGGCCGTGACGACCTCATCGACGTGCACGCCGTGCTCTACGTCGAGCGCGACAGCCAGAAGGGCATCGTGATCGGCAAGGGCGGGACCCGACTCAAAGAAGTCGGCACCGCCGCGCGCACGCAGATCGAGAAACTGCTCGGCACCAAGGTGTACCTGGATCTTCGGGTCAAGATCGCCAAGAACTGGCAGCGCGACCCCAAACAGCTTGGGCGGTTAGGCTTCTAGATCCTTGACGACCGGGGTGTTCCACCACACCGCCGGCTGTTTGTCGGCCCACCCGTTGATGGCCTCCAGTTCGGCGGCCAGCGAGACCAGCAGCGGTTCGCTGTTGGCCGGTCCCATCAGCTGGACACCGATCGGCAGACCGTCGGCGGTGAAACCGGCCGGGATGCTGATCGACGGCCAGCCCAGCACGTTCCACGGGAACGTCACCGGGCACGCGGCGATCATGGCCCGGTCGGTGCCCGTCGGTCCGAGGTCGTCGAACATCCGCGCCGGGGGCGGCGGCTGCGCGGTGGTCGGCGCCAGCACCACGTCGACGGCGTTGAATATCGCGCCCACCCGGCGCTGCAGCGCCGGCTCGCTGCGGCGCGCCCAGCGCAGCATCGACCCCGACAACAGTTGCCCCATCCGCAGATTCGCCTCGGTGCGGCGGTCGAAGGTGACGTCCTCGCCGAGCCGGTCGGCCCACTCCAGCAGCCCGGCGGTCGACCTCGGCAGGAAGCTGAGCGGCAGCCGCAGCCCGTAGTTCGGGTTGCCCGCCATCACGGTGTGGCCCAGGTCGGTCAGCTGGTCGCCGATGGTCTGCATGGCGGACCGGATCTCGGGGTGCAGCTTGGCGCCGAACACGGTGTAGGGAAACCGGGTGGACATCGCGACGCGCAGCGCACCCGGCGCGACACCGACATGGTCGGAGATCCGTACCGGAGGCGGCTGGTGCGGATCGTCTTCGACATTGCCCGAGCAGGCGTCGAGCACCAGCGCGGCATCGGCGACGGTCCGGGCCAGCACACCGTTGACGGTGATGCCGTTGAACGGCTCGCGCAGCGGCCAGGTCGAGATGCGGCCACGCTGCGGCTTGATGCCGACCAGATGTGTCCACGCCGCGGGCACCCGCACACTGCCGGCTCCGTCGGAGCCGATGGCCGCGGCCACCAGGCCGGCGGCCACCGCGGCGGCGCTGCCGCCCGAGGAGCCGCCCGGGGTGTGCTTGCGTGACCACGGGTTCCGGGTGTGCCCGAACGCCGGGCCACTGGTGAACGGCCACTGGCCCAGCTCGCAGCAGTTGGTCTTGCCGACGATCACCGCACCGGCGGCCCGCAGGCGGCGGACCACCTCGGCGTCCTGTGTGGCGGGGCGGATCCGCCCGGCGGTGCCGAAGGAGGTGGGCACGCCCGCGATGTCGACGTCGTCCTTGACGGCGATCGGAACTCCCAGCAGGGCGGCCTGCTCACCGGCGGCGCGCCGGTGATCGGCCTCGGCGGCCTCCGCGAGTGCGCTTTCGGTGAGCACCACCCGGAAGGCATTGAGCGTCGACTGGCTGACGGTGATCGCATGCAGGGACCGCCGTACCAGTTCGGCAGAGGTCACCGCGCCGCTGGCCAACTGGTACAGCTGCTCGGAGACGGTCGGAAACCGTGTCGACCTGCTCGGATTCACATTCACAGACATCGCGACGTCGAGACTAACGGCGCGGGTCCCTGTGGTTGTCGCATTGCGGTGCGAAACTGGCTTTCATGCGGCTGTACCGGGACCGGGCGGTCGTGCTGCGCCAGCACAAGCTCGGTGAGGCCGATCGCATCGTCACCTTGCTGACCCGCGACCACGGTCTGGTCCGCGCGGTGGCCAAGGGTGTCCGGCGTACCCGCAGCAAGTTCGGTTCCCGGCTGGAGCCGTTCGCGCATATCGACGTGCAACTACATCCCGGCCGCAACCTGGACATCGTCACCCAGGTGGTGTCCATCGACGCGTTCGCCACCGACATCGTCAGCGACTACGGCCGCTACACCTGCGCGTGTGCGGTTCTGGAGACCGCCGAGCGGCTGGCCGGTGAGGAACATGCACCGGCTCCTGCGCTGCACCGGCTGACCGTCGGGGCGTTGCGGGCGGTCGCCGACGGCGGCCGCCCCCGCGAACTGGTCCTGGACGCCTACCTGTTGCGGGCCATGGGGATCGCCGGCTGGGCGCCCGCGCTGACCGAATGTGCCCGCTGCGCGGCGCCGGGACCGCATCGCGCGTTCCACATCGGTGCAGGTGGCAGCGTATGCATACACTGCAGGCCGTCCGGGTCGACGACCCCGCCGCAGGCGGTGCTGGAACTGATGTCGGCACTGCACGACGGTGACTGGGAGGTGGCGGAGGCCTCGACGCCGTCGCATCGCAGCCATGCCAGCGGCTTGGTCGCTGCTCACCTGCAGTGGCACCTGGAACGCCAGCTGCGAACGCTGCCATTGGTGGAGCGCGTCTACCGGCAGCCCGCTACCCACGGTAAGGAGATGTTCAGGCAGGATGTGCCCCATGGCGATGAACCGGGTGACCAGCTCGTGGCGGGGGGCTAACCGCAGGCGGAAGGAACAATTCCCCCAGCTGCCCCCGGCGCCCGACGATTACCCGACGTTCCCCGACACTTCGAGCTGGCCGGTTGTTTTTCCGGCGTTGCCTCCGGCGCCGGATGGCGGCCCGTGCAGGCCGCCTCAGCACACCTCCAAGGCGGTGCCGCCGGCGATCCCCGCCGACCAGATGCCCAAGCACGTCGCCGTGGTGATGGACGGCAACGGCCGCTGGGCCACTCAGCGGGGGCTCAGTCGCACCGAGGGCCACAAGATGGGCGAGGCGGTGCTCATCGACATCACCTGCGGGGCCATCGAGATCGGCATCAAACATCTGACCGTGTATGCGTTCTCCACCGAGAACTGGCGCCGCAGCGCCGACGAGGTCCGCTTCCTGATGGGGTTCAACCGCGAGGTGGTGCGCCGTCGCCGCGAGAACCTCGACATCATGGGTGTGCAGATGCGCTGGGTGGGTTCGCGGGCGCGGATGTGGCGCAGCGTCATCAAGGAATTCGACATCGCCGAGAACATGACGACCGACAACGACGTCATCACCGTCAACTACTGCGTCAACTACGGCGGCCGGGCCGAAATCGCCGAAGCCGCAAAGCAGATCGCGCGCGACGCGGCCGCCGGCCGGATCGACCCGGAGCGCGTGGACGAGACCACGATCTCCGAGCACCTGCACCGCCCCGACATCCCCGATGTCGACCTGTTCATCCGGACATCGGGGGAGCAGCGGTCCAGCAACTTCATGCTGTGGCAGGCCGCCTACGCCGAATACGTCTTCCAGGACAAGCTGTGGCCGGACTACGACCGCCGCGACCTGTGGGCGGCGTGCGAAGAGTACGCCGAACGTAACCGGCGCTTCGGGCGCGCCTAGCCCGTGGCTCTCGCCGAACGTCTTGCCGAGGCACTCACCGACGTCATGCCCGTCGAGGTCGAGGAGGACGGCGCGCTGACGGTGCGCCACGACGGCACGTTCGCCTCGCTGCGGACGGTCACGATCGCCGAGGACATCGTGATGGTGTCGGTGACCCAGGTGCTTGCCTGGGATCTGCCACTGACCGCCGATTTACGCAAACGCGTTGCCGCCCAAGCACAGTCGACGATGCTGGGAACGGTGACGCTGGTCGAGCAGCCGGGCAAGCGCGGTGATGTGATGCTGCGCTACAACTTTCCCGGTGACGGCCTGGAGAATCATGCGTTGAGCACGCTGGTGTTGATGGTGCTCGCCGGCGGGGTCGACGCGCGGGCCGCTCTGACCGGCTAGGGCGTGCAGTCGGCGCAGGTCCCGAACAACTCGATGGTGTGATTGACATCGGAAAAGCCGTGCGCCTGAGCAACTTCGGCGGCCCATGCCTCGACCTCGCGGCCGCTGACCTCCACCGTCGAGCCGCAGTGCCGACACACGAGGTGGTGGTGGTGATGTGGCGCCGAGCAGCGCCGGTACATCGACTCACCGGTATCGGTGCGGACCATGTCCACCAGGTCGGCCGACGACAGTGACTGCAGTGTGCGATAGACCGTCGTCAGGCCGATGTTTTCGCCGCGGCGGCGAAGCTCGTCGTGCAGATCCTGGGCCGAGCGGAATTCCTCGACGGAGTCGAGCAGGGCGATGATGGCCGCCCGCTGGCGGGTGGCGCGCACGCCTGCTCCGGCGGAGCGCACCTCGGCCTTGGTCACGCGTGGTCCTCGCCGGAGTGGGTGATCGCAGCGACGACGATCTCGGCCAGGTGATGGTCGACGAGCCGGTACATCACTTCGCGTCCGGACCGTTCGCCGGCGACGACACCCGCGGCCTTGAGGATCCGCAGGTGCTGGCTGACCAGCGGCTGCGGCACGTCCAGGGCGTCGACGAGCTCGTGCACGCAACGCTGAGACTCGCGCAGCTGCATCACGATGGCGATGCGCACCGGCGCGGCCAGCGCCCGGAGCAACTCACCGGCGCGGTCCAGCAGGTCGGCGGGCAGTTGCGGCGATGCATCGACATCAGTCCAATTGGAAACGGTTTTCATATAGCACCCAGAATACATGCGCAGTTGTGCATTTCAACGACGGCGCACAACCGCCGGGCAAACAAGGCGGCATCCGCGGGTCGCTAGGCTAGGGAACTATTGCCCACCGACAGACAAAGGAGTGACACCCATCGTGGCGTCCGTGATCGATAGCGTCGTCAACCTCGCCAAGCGGCGTGGCCTGGTCTACCAGTCCGGCGAGATCTATGGCGGCACCAAGTCTGCGTGGGATTACGGCCCGCTGGGCGTCGAACTTAAGGAGAACATCAAGCGGCAGTGGTGGCGGTCGGTGGTCACCAGTCGCGACGACGTCGTCGGCCTGGACAGCTCGATCATCCTGCCGCGCGAGGTGTGGGTGGCCTCCGGCCACGTCGAGGTCTTCAACGACCCGCTCGTCGAGTGCCTGAACTGCCACAAGCGGCACCGCCAGGACCACATGCAGGAGGCCTACGCCGAGAAGAAGGGCCTTTCAGACCCTGACTCGGTGCCGATGGCCGACATCACCTGCCCCGACTGCGGCACCAAAGGGCAGTGGACCGAGCCGCGCGACTTCAACATGATGCTCAAGACCTACCTCGGCCCGATCGAGACCGAGGAGGGCCTGCACTACCTGCGCCCCGAGACCGCACAGGGCATCTTCGTCAACTTCGCCAACGTGGTCACCACCTCGCGCAAGAAGCCGCCGTTCGGCATCGGCCAGATCGGCAAGAGCTTCCGCAACGAGATCACCCCCGGCAACTTCATCTTCCGCACCCGCGAATTCGAGCAGATGGAGATGGAGTTCTTCGTCGAGCCCGACACCGCGCGCGACTGGCACCAGTACTGGATCGACACCCGCCTGCAGTGGTATATCGACCTCGGCATCGAGCCGGAGAACCTGCGGCTGTTCGAGCATCCCAAGGAGAAGCTGTCGCACTACTCCGATCGCACCGTCGACATCGAGTACAAGTTCGGCTTCCAGGGCAACCCGTGGGGTGAGCTTGAAGGCATCGCGAATCGCACCGATTTCGACCTCAAGACGCATTCGCAGCACTCCGGTACCGACCTGTCGTTCTACGACCAGGCCAACGACATCCGTTACGTCCCCTACGTCATCGAACCCGCAGCGGGACTTACCCGTTCGTTCATGGCCTTCCTGGTCGACGCCTACGCCGAGGACGAGGCGCCCAATGCCAAGGGTGGGGTGGACAAGCGCACGGTGCTGCGCCTGGATTCGCGGCTGGCGCCGGTAAAGGCGGCAGTGCTACCGCTGTCGCGGCACGCCGACCTGACACCGAAGGCCAAGGACCTGGCCGCCGAGCTGCGCAAGTATTGGAATATCGAGTTCGACGACGCCGGCGCGATCGGGCGGCGCTACCGCCGCCAGGACGAGATCGGCACACCCTATTGCGTCACAGTCGATTTCGACACGCTCGAGGATTACGCGGTCACGGTGCGTGAGCGCGACCACATGACCCAGGAGCGCATCGGTATCGACTCGGTGGTCGACTACCTGGCGACGCGGCTGAAGGGCTAGAACCGCCCGCCACCGCCGAGCATGCCGCCCCCGGACGAGCCCTGGGAGCCGCCGTAGGTGGTCGACGTCCAGCCGCCGCCACCGCCGAAGCCGCCGCCGCGCGAGCCGCCGGACAGGATGTTGCCGAGGATGATGCCGCCGATCACCGCGCCCATGTCCGACGAACGGCCAACGCCGCCATAGCGATTCATGTAGGCGCGCTGGGCCACCTGCACGTCGTTGTTGGCCAGCTGCTGGGCTTGGGCGGCCAACAGTGACGCGCCGTTCGCGTGCGCGATGGCCTCGGTGATGTTGGACTTCTGCTTGGACTGGGCGGCCTCTAGTTGCCGCACCGCCTCGTTGAGCCGGGTACGTGCCTCCGGGCCGATGCTGCCGCGGCGGGTGTCGACGTAGTCCGACACCGAACGCACCCGCGACTGCGCGGTGAACAGGGCCTGGTCGTAGGACCGGCTGAGCCGCTCGGCGGCCTCCCGCTCCTCGGCCACCGCGGCCAGCAACCGGTCCAGGTGCGCGTCGGCCTCGGTCAGTTGGGTGAACGCGCCGAGCGGGTCGGCCGCGCCGGTGCTCTGGGCCGCGGTGACCGCCTTCACCGCGACGTCGCGCGCGGCGGACAGTTCGGGGGCGTTGGCCAGCTCGCCCTGGGCCAGTTGGGCAGCGGCCTGGTTGATGCCGTTCTGGATGTCGGCGATCGCCGCGGGCAGGGTGCTCACCGCTTTGCGGATGTCGCTGGCCGCGCTGTCCACCGCGTCGAGCATCGACGTCGCTTGCTGCAGAGCCGATTCCGCACCGCGAACCGAGTCGACCAGTTCGGACTGCTTACCGGCCACCGGCTTGGCCACCAGCTCGCGGCCGCGGGAGATCGACTCGTCGGCGAAGGCCACCCGCTCCTTGGCCGCATTGACGTTGCGGGCCACCGACGCCAGGGCCGAGTCGGCGAACTCGCTGTGCAGCTGGGTCAGTTTCTGCTGCGAGGGTTCGATACGCGCGGTGACGTCGACCAGCTGCTGGGTCAGCGCGTCGAGGCGGTCCGGTGCGTTGATCACCAGATCGCGCAGCTGGTGGAACGACTGGGTCTGGGTGTCGAGTTCACGGTTGGCCCTGGCCGCGGCGACGACCACCCGGGTCAGCAGGTCCCGGCGCTCGGTCGGGGTTTCGGGGACGTCGTCGTCGAGCTGCTGGCGCACGTTGAACGCCTGCTTGAGGGTGATCCGGGCGTTCTCGACGGCCTTGGCAAACGGCTCGGTGTCCTTCGGGCCGAATTCCTCGACGGCCAAATCCAGTTCGTTGCTGCTGGTGCGGACGGCGTTGTCGACGTCGACGACGATCGAGCGGGACAGCTCGTCGAGAGCGTCGATCGGCACGGTGGCCAGTGCATTCGGATCGGTCGGATCGACCCGCTTGGCTGCCGCGACTTCGGCTTCGTGGCGCTTGCGCTTGCGATGCCGGCTCCACAGGATCAGCAGCGCCACGGCCAGCACCAGGATCGCCGCGATGATCAGCACCGGCACCCACGAAATGCTGGCCGCCGCCGTGCCGCCGCCGGCCGCTCCGAGCGTGCCCAGGGCGTTGGCGGCGGCGATCGCCGAGCCCGCCCAGTCGTTGGAGCGGAGGGCAGGCTCGATCCGGTCCCGGCGGATGTCGTCGACCTTGGTGGAGCTGCCGCCTGCCGCCGCCGAAGGCACCAGGAACGAATACGACCGGTCCTGGGTGGCCACCGCGAGGATGGCGTCCTCATCCCCCAGATCGCTGATTCGGCGGGTGTCCTGCGCCCACGACATGGCGCCCTTGGGCGCGAACGAATCCACGAAGACGACCCACAGCCGTACGTGCCGGTCGGCGTAGAGCTGATCGACGGCCTTCTGCACATCGGTGATCTGCTTGTCGGAGAGCACGCCCGCGTTGTCGGTGACGTAGTCGGGCAACCGGAACGGCGGCTCGGCGGTGGCGGCCGGTGCCACCAGGGTCGCGGCCGCCACGATGACGGCGAGCAGGCTGAGCAGACGAGCGATGCGCATGAGGGTCAAATGTAGCTGGCAGACTGTGCCTCGGTGACGACGAATCAGCAGGGCCGCTATGACGAGGCCGATCACGAACGGGTGGTGACCGAGCCACCCAAGGCGGCGGGGCTGCCCGGGACCAGTGCCGAGCATCGCAGCGAGTTCGCCCGGGACCGGGCCCGCGTGCTGCACTGCGCTGCGCTGCGCCGGCTGGCCGACAAGACCCAGGTGGTCGGGCCGCGGGAAAGCGAGAACCCGCGCACCCGGCTGACCCATTCGCTCGAGGTCGCCCAGATCGGCCGGGGTATGGCCATCCCGCTGGGCTGCGACCCCGACCTGGTCGACATGGCCGGGCTGGCCCACGACATCGGGCACCCGCCCTACGGGCACAACGGCGAACGCGCCCTCGACGAGTTCGCCGCCTCGTGCGGCGGTTTCGAGGGCAACGCACAGAACTTCCGCATCCTGACCCGCATCGAGCCGAAAGTGCTTGACGCCCAAGGGCGCAGCGTCGGTCTCAACCTGACCCGCGCGGGGCTGGACGCGGTGACGAAGTACCCGTGGTTCCGCGGTGAGCGTGGCCGCAAGTTCGGTTTCTACGAAGACGACCGCGAACTGGCCGACTGGGTGCGTGGCGGCCTGCCCGAGCAGCGGCCGTGCCTGGAGTCTCAGGTGATGGACTGGGCCGACGACGTGGCCTATTCGGTGCACGACGTCGAGGACGGCGTGGTCTCGGGCCGCATCGACCTGCGCGTCCTCGCCGACGACGACGCCGCCGCGACGCTGGCCCGGCTGGGGGAGTCGGACACCATCGCCGCCGACGATCTGGAGGAGGCCGCCGGGCGGCTGTCCCGGTTGCCGGTGGTCGCCGCCGTCGGCAAATACGACGGGACCCTGACCGCGTCGGTGGCCCTCAAGCGGCTGACCAGCGAGCTGGTGGGCCGGTTCGCCTCGGCCGCGATCGCGCTGACCCACCAGACCGCCGGGCCGCAACCGCTGGTGCGCTACCAGGCCGACCTTGCGGTGCCCGCCACCGTGCGCGCTGAAGTCGTGGTGCTCAAGACGCTTGCGCTGCAATTCATCATGTCCGATCCGCGGCACCTGGAACTGCAGGCCCGCCAGCGCGATCGCATCCACGCGGTGGCGCACTGGCTGCTGGCCGGAGCGCCCGCGACGCTGGATGCCATCTTCGTCCCGGCCTTCAACGACGCCGCCGACGACGGCGCTCGGATGCGGGTCGTCGTCGACCAGATCGCCTCCTACACCGAGGGCAGGCTCGAGCGGATCGTGGCGCTCTAGACTGTGCCGATGGCCGGTGGCGTGAGCGGGGGCGGAGATCGGAAGGGCCGCATCTCCGACCGTGATATCGCCGCCATCCGGGAGCGGGTACGCATCGAGGACGTCGTCGGCGACTACGTGCAGCTGCGCCGGGCCGGCGCGGACTCGATGAAGGGTCTGTGCCCGTTCCACGACGAGAAGTCGCCGTCGTTCCACGTCCGGCCCAACCACGGCCACTTCCACTGTTTCGGCTGCGGCGAGGGCGGCGACGTCTACGCATTCCTCCAGAAGATCGACCACATCAGCTTCGTCGAGGCAGTGGAGATGCTGGCCGATCGCATCGGCTATACCGTCACCTACAGCGGCGGCGGTACCAGCGTGCAGCGCGACCGCGGAAGCCGCAGCAGGCTGATCGCCGCCAACGCTGCAGCCCAGGAGTTCTACACGGCAGCGCTGGAGTCCGACGAGGCCGCGCCTGCGCGAAAGTACTTGACGGAGCGCAACTTCGACGCCGCCGCGGCCCGCCAGTTCGGGTGCGGCTTCGCGCCGTCGGGCTGGGATTCGCTGACCAAGCACCTCATCCGCAAGGGCTTCGAGTTCAAGGAACTCGAAGCCGCGGGGCTTTCTCGTGAGGGCAGGCGCGGACCGATGGACCGCTTCCACCGCAGGCTGCTGTGGCCGATCCGCACGGCCAGCGGCGAAACCGTCGGCTTCGGCGCCCGCCGCATCTTCGACGACGACACCATGGAAGCCAAGTACGTCAATACCCCGGAGACGGTGCTCTACAAGAAGTCCAACGTGCTGTTCGGCATCGACCTGGCCAAGCGCGATATCGCCAAGGGACACCAGGCGGTTGTCGTCGAGGGCTACACCGACGTGATGGCGATGCACCTGGCCGGCGTCACCACCGCGGTCGCGTCCTGCGGCACCGCGTTCGGCGATGAGCACCTGTCGATGCTGCGGCGGCTGATGATGGACGACAAGTTCTTCCGCGGCGAGCTGATCTACGTCTTCGACGGCGATGCTGCCGGCCGGGCGGCCGCCCTCAAGGCGTTCGAGGGTGAGCAGAATCTGGCCGGGCAGAGTTTCGTGGCGGTCGCCGCCGACGGGATGGACCCGTGCGATCTGCGACTGGCGCACGGCGACGGCGCGCTGCGCGACCTGGTGGCCCGCCGCACTCCGCTGTTCGAGTTCGCCATCCGCACCGCACTGGCCGAGCACGACCTCGACCTCGCCGAGGGGCGGGTGTCGGCGTTGCGCCGCTGTGTGCCGATGGTGGCCCAGATCAAAGACCCGACGCTGCGTGACGAGTACGCCCGGCAGCTGGCCGGCTGGGTGGGCTGGGACGACGTGGCCCAGGTGATCGCACGGGTTCGTGAGGAGGCCGGCCACAAGCCCGGCGCGCGGGACAACCGGCGCCAGCCCGCGCGGCCCAAATCCTCTGCCGAGGCCGTGGCGGTGCGGCCCGATCCGCGCGACCCGACGCTCTGGCCCCAACGGGAGGCGCTCAAGGCGGCGTTGCAGTATCCGGCGCTGGCCGGGCCCATCTTCGACACCCTGACCGTCGAGAGCTTCACCCATCCCGGCTATGCCGCGGTGCGGTTGGCGATCGAGGCTGCCGGGGGAACGTCGTCGGGGATCAGCGGCGGACAGTGGATCGACGCGGTCCGCGAGCAGAGCGGCTCCCCGGCTGCACAGGGCCTGATCACCGAGCTCGGCGTGGAGGCGATCCGGGTCGACGAGGAGGAGAAGCTGCCCCGCTATATCGGCGGCGTGCTGGCCCGGCTGCAGGAAGTTTGGGTCGGACGGCAGGTCGCCGAGGTCAAGTCCAAGTTGCAGCGGATGTCGCCGGTGGAGCAGGGAGACGAATATCACGCATTGTTCGGCGACCTGGTGGCGCTGGAGTCGTATCGGCGCAGCCTGCTCGAGCAGGCCAGCGGCGACGACCTCACTGCGTGACAACTGTGATCACGGTATGGTTAACACGCTGCCTGTCTCCGGCGAAAGGTCAGATATGACTACCGCAAATACTCGTGCCCGGCGTATCGCCGCCTTCGGCGCGCTCGCCGTGGCCGCGGCTGCGGTGCCGGCTCTGGCGGCGCTGACCGATGCCAGCACCTCGAGCACCTCGGCCACCGGCACCTGCCTGGCCTGGGTCGGCTCGCGCAACGACGGCCAGTGCATCTCGTACTCCAACGGCACGCCTACCTACATCGGCACGCCGCAGCTCGGTGTGTACGGCCCCGATGCAGGGTCGATGCCCGGTGGCGGTATCGGCGTGACCACAGGTCCGCTGATGCCGGGTCAGACCATCAGCATCCCGCTGGGCTAGGTTCTCCGCTCACTTCGCTTCAGGCCGCCGTGGTTCCACCACGGTGGTCTCGGCGTCGATCTCGGTCAACGTCACCATCTTCGGATCCGGGTCCGGCGAGACCCGGTCGGCAATCTTGCGACGACCCGCATCGAGCACTGTCTTGGTGGCGGGATTCTCGGTGAGCGCACGATAGGTACCCACGATCTGCTCGTAGCGACGTCGTCCGGCTTTGGTGCCCAACACGTAGCCCACGCCCAGTACGGCCAGATACCGAATCACTGCGCTCCCTTCCTCGGCTGGTCTCCACCATCCTGCCTGACGCGGGTGGGTGGATGCCCGTCCACCCGTTTTGGCGTCGAGGGTCCCCGGTAGGCTAGAGTCACTCTCCGGTCCGCGTCAGCGCAAGCGCGCCTGGCCGGGAAGTCAGTCCCCTGTAGCTCAATTGGCAGAGCAGCCGACTGTTAATCGGCAGGTTGATGGTTCGAGTCCATCCGGGGGAGCACACACGACCAGTGTGGCTACAGCCACAGATACAGGCCCGACAGCAGGGCCCACAACGCCACGCAGTAGACCTCGAAGACCGTTCGCAGCGGTATCGGCGCGTGGCGCAGTTCCATGAAGTCCAGGCCGACCAAGCGCACCTTCACCGCGGCGATACCCAGCACGGCCACCACGACCACCGAGCCGGTGCCGTGTTCGGCCCCCAGCGCCCACGACGCGCACGTGGCGGCCACCAGGATCAGCCAGCTCACGCGGGCGCGCACAGGGATCAGAGACAGCATCAGCTCACCAGGTACAGCAGCGGGAACAGGACGATCCACAACAGGTCGACCAGGTGCCAGAAGCACCCGCCGCCCTCGATCACGGCGAGCCTGGTTGCAGACAGGTCGACCCGGCGGGTCTGGGTGAGCAGGAGCACCAGCACGACGATGCCGATGAGCACGTGCAGCAGGTGCAGTCCGGTCAGGATGAAGTAGTACAGGTAGAAGTGGTTGTCGCCGGGGGTATGTCCGTCGCTGGCGAGCAGCACGTACTCGGTGATCTTGAGGGCCACGAACATCACGCCGCAGCCGATCGCGGCCAGCAGGGCGCGGGCGGCGATCGCACGGGCGCCGGTGCGGATCGCTCCCACCGCGGCGACCACGAACAGCGAGCTGGTGAGCAGGACCAGTGTGTTGACCAGTCCGATGTTGAGGTGCAGGGTCTTGCGGGCAATGTCGAAAATGACTGGCGCCTTTGATCTTTCGACCATGAAGGTGGCGAAGAACACCGCGAAGACCAGCATGTCGCCGAACAGGAACACCCACGTGCCCTGCTCACCCGGGATGCGGCGGGGGGCCGGCGGCGCCGAGCCGCCGACCGCCGTCACGGCGCCTCGGCCCGCTGCTGGGCCTTGATGCCGCGCAACAGCACGTAGGTGGTGGTGAACATCCAGACGGTCAGGGCGGCGCCGGGGATGTAGAACGCGAACACGCCCGACCAGGCCAGCGGTCCGTCGTTGAACACCACGACCACACACCCCGGCAGCGACAGCAGCGCCACCCAGAGGTTGAGGTAGCCATACCACCGCGGGAAGGTCAACGGATCGGTCTTGTCGATGAACGAGGCGATCGCCAGCACGATGTTCTGCATGATGATCGTTCCGACGATGCCGATGAACATCAGCCAGAACACGTCGTTGAGCGCCATGGTGATCTCGGCAGGGCGGGTCTCCGGCCGGAACGCGGCGGCCGCCATCACCAGGAACGGAAACAGCAGGGCGGGAACGAAGATCACCGCGGCGAACAGCTGGGTGACCGTCAGCATGCCCCAGTGGCCCTCGACGCGGCGGATGCGCAGCACGATGGTCGCCAGGAACGGCAGCGCGATCACCGACGTCAGCAGGCACCCGGCGACGCCGATCCGGATCCAGATCTTGTGGTCGACGTAGAAGTCGGCGACCTCCTGGGCCGACCACACCGGTGACATCGGCGGAAACATCCGCGCCAGCCCCGACATACACGTCCCGTAGAGGATCAACATGATCGTCCCGGACCAGGCACCAATCCGCTGCAGCGTCAGTTCCACGCCGGGAAGGCTACTGGGATATCACTCGCGTTTTGTCAAAAATGTCAAAACTCACTGCAAGTGTTCGGGGTGCAGCATCTCGGCGTACCGCAGCTGCTCCGGAATCCCGAAGCCGTCGACGAGCGCCTCGGCATACGGCCGCAGCGTCCGGCAGCGTTCGTTGATGCCCCGGGTGACGGCCTTGGCCCGCTCGGTGGACAGGAACCGATGCTCGATGAACCAGGCCTTGTCCTCGTCGAGCACCGTCAGCGCGTAGAGGTCGCAGACCATCTCCAGCACCCGGCGCGCCTCCCGCCCTTCAACCGACGTGGACTCGCAGGCGTCGATACCGGCGATGAACGCCTCCAGCACGATCCGGTCGATATGCGCCTGCGCGGTGTGCAGTACGTGGTCCTGGACGGCGTTGAACGCCTCGAACGCCGAGGACTCCTTGGACTTGCCCTGCAGGCGCCGCGCCACCGTCGAGAGCAGGTATTGCTCGCGGTCCTCGAACATCTTGACCTGGGTGCCGCGGTTGAACAGGCTGCCCTCCTCCTCGTTGTCCTGGCGGGTGTCGAGGATGGTCTGCATGATCGTCTCTGCCGCAGTCCTTTTCAGCACCCGGTCGCCGGCGAAGTTCGCGGCGAAGCGCACCCATTCGACCGGGCTCATGCCCTTGATGTCGTCGGCGTAGGCGGTCAACAGTTCCTTGGCGACCAACTGGGTGAGCACATGGTTGTCGCCTTCGAAGGTGGTGAACACGTCGGTGTCGGCGCGCAGCGCGATCAGCCGGTTCTCGGCGAGATAGCCCGCGCCGCCGCAGGCTTCGCGGGCTTCCTGGATGGCGGCGCTGGCATGCCAGGTGTTGGCGGCCTTGAGCCCGGCCGCCCGCGACTCCAGCTCGCGCTGCTCCTCGGCGTCGGGACTGTCGGAGGTCTGAAGGTCGTGCAACCGGGCGACCAGCTCGTTCTGGGCGAACTGCAGCGCATAGGAGCGCGCGACGAGCGGGAAGAGCCGGCGCTGGTGCACCAGGTAATCCATGATCAGCACTTCGTTCTCGTCGTCGGGTGCGCTGAACTGCCTGCGCTGCAACGCATACCGCACCGCGATGTCCAAGGCGACCCGCGCTGCCGCCGCTGCGCTGCCACCGACGGTGACCCGCCCGCGGATCAGGGTGCCCAGCATCGTGAAGAACCGGCGGTTCGGGTTCTCGATGGGCGAGGAGTAGGTGCCGTCGGGCGCGACGTCGGCGTACTTGTTGAGCAGGTTCTCCCGGGGAACACGGACCTGGTCGAACATGATCCGGCCGTTGTCGACACCGGGCAGCCCACCTTTGTAGTGGCAGTCCGAGGTGGTGATACCGGGCAGGTCGTTGCCGTCCTCGTCGCGCAGCGGTACGACGAAGCAGTGCACCCCGTGTCCTTCGCCGCTGGTGATCAGCTGCGCGAAAACCGCTGCGACCCTTGCTGTTTGCGCCGCACCGCCGATGTAATCCTTGCGTGAGGACGGGGTGGGGGAGTTGATGACGAACTCCTGGGTGTCCGGATCGTAGGTCGCCGTGGTCTCGATGGACTGGACGTCACTGCCGTGACCGGTCTCGGTCATGGCGAAACAACCCAGGAGGTCCAGGTCGATGATCCGCTGCACGTAGGCCTGGTGGTGACGTTCGGTGCCCAGATTCTCGATGGCTCCGCCGAACAGACCCCACTGCACACCGGCCTTGACCATCAGCGACAGGTCCGACATCGCCAGCATCTCGATACGGGTGACCGCGGCGCCGACATCCCCGTTGCCGCCGTACTCCTTGCGGAAGCCGTCCTCGGCGGCGCCGGCGGCCGCCATGATCTTCAGCTGCTCGGCGACCTTGGCGCGGGCGATGACGGTGTTGGGTGTGTAGTGCGGCCGGAACACTTCCGTCGCCAGTTCGGCGCGGACGTCGTTCTTGACGTCGCGCCAGCGACCGTCGAGCGCATTGCGAAGATGCTCAGCAGTGGTAGTCATACGTGAAAGTAACCCGCTTGTTGTGCGCGCAAACGCCCTTGTGGCAAACACAGGTAAACCTGAGTCGATGTGACCTCGGCGGGCCGCGTTGAATAGCGGTCATGCCTGAACAGACCGGGGGCGACACGCAGCCTGAGGTCGCCCTTCCCCACGAGATCGACCACTCCCACGCCGATGTCACGGGCGGCTGGCTGCGTGCCGCCACGTTCGGCGCGATGGACGGACTGGTGAGCAACACCGCACTGATCGCCGGTGTCGCCGCGAGCGCCGGCGCGCAAACTGTCGTACTCAGCGGTGTCGCCGGCCTGCTGGCCGGGGCGTTCTCCATGGCGCTGGGCGAGTACACCTCGGTCACCACCGCCAACGAGCAGCTCGATTCCGAGGTGCGCGCCGAGCGGCTGGCCTTCGAGCGTCATCCGCATGCCGAGCAGGTCGAACTCGTCGCCATGCTGATGGACATGGGGATGACCGAGCCGACGGCCCGCGCCGCCGCCGAGGAGATCCACCTCGACGAGGACAAGGCCGTGCACTTCCACATCACCCAGGAGCTCGGCGTGGACCCGCGGGAGAAGCCGTCGGCCATGGTCGCGGCGGTGTCGTCGTTCCTGTTGTTCGCGATCGGCGCCATCGTCCCGCTGCTGCCTTACCTCTTGGGGGCCGAGTCGTTGTGGCCGGGCCTGGTGTGCGGCGGGGCCGGCCTGCTGGTGGCCGGCGCGGTGGCGGCGCGTTTCACCAAGGGCTCGCTGTGGTTCGGCGCCGGACGGCAACTGGCATTCGGCGTGGTGGCCATCGCCGCGACCTACACCGTCGGAAAGCTCATCGGCACGGTCGTGTGATTTCGGCTGAGATCAACGGCATTTGGCGACCACCGCGTGCGCGAACCGTTCGATCGGCGCGCGAAAACGCTCGACGTCGGTGCCGGTTTCGATACCCGGTTCGGTCACCCAGGGCGCACACATCACCGCAGTGATGCCGATGTCCTCGGCGCGTTTGTACAGATCGGGCGACGGCCGCTCCAGCAGCGCCACCATGATGTCGAAAGGTTCGCCGCTGCGGCCGAATTCGCGCCGCAGGGCAGCCAGCTTCTCGACGAAGGTCACCGCGCCGTCCCAGCTGTAGGCCGTGCCTATCCAGCCGTCACACAGCCTTGCCGCACGGCGCAGCGCTGCCGCGGACTCGCCGCCGCACCAAATCGGTATCGGTTGTGGGGGATGGGGTTCGATCATCATCTCCGGTACCTGGTAGTAGGTGCCGTCCCACGACACCCAGCCGCCCTGCCACAGGGCGCGCAGCGCCGGAATCATCTCGTCCAGGCGCTTGCCCCGGTTGGCGAAGTCCTGTCCCAGTAGCTCGTATTCCTCACGCATCCAGCCGATTCCGACACCGAGAGACACCCGCCCCTCCGAGAGCGCAGCGGCTGTGGCCACCTGCTTGGCCACTTCCAGCAGCGGGCGGGCCGGTGCGACGTAGATCGCGTTGGAGAACCGCAGCCGGGTGGTCACCGCTGCCATCGCGCCGATCAGCACCCAGCTGTCCGGCCACGGTGTCTCGGGCGCCCAGCCGGGCTCACCGCTGGGTGAGGGATATGCAGAACGCAGGACCCGCGGATAGATCAGATGGTCGGCACAGATCATGCCGTCGTAGCCGGCCTCGTCAACCATCCGGGCCACCGCGGGGGCCTCGGCCGGCCGCTTCATGAACGGGGTACCGCACCAGAACTGCTTCGTTCTCCTCGGGTCCGGCCCCGTGGTGCGGTCAGCTGTCGCTGCCCACCGTCACGGCGGTGGCCTGGTCGGTGATCTCGTCGAGTTCATCATGGTGGGTGTCGATACCGCTCAGATGTCGACTCGTCGCGGCGAGCACGCCCGCGCCCGCCAGCACCGCACCGGCACCTACCCAGAACGGCACGTGCGCGCCGAAGCGCTCACCGAGAACGCCGGCCAGCCAGGGTGCCGCCGCCGCGCCGCCGAACCGCACGAAGCTGTAGGCCGCCGACGCCACCCCGCGCTCGACCGGGGCCGCCTTCATGACCGTCTCGGTGATCAGCGTGTTGTTGATGCCGATGAACAGGCCCGCCACCACCACACACGCGGCGAGCACAGCTTTGTGGTCGGTGCCCAACGCCATGACCGCCAGCACCGACGACATGCAGAGCAGGTTCGCCAGCAGGGTCGGCACGGTGCCGAACCGGACCTGCAGCCGGGGAGCCACCACCACCGAGGTGAAGGCCAGCGCCAGCCCCCAGCCGAAGAAGATCAGCCCGATCTGGTGTGCAGTCATGTTGAGCGGGAACGGGGTGAACGCCAGCAGGGTGAAGAACCCGAAGTTGTAGAGCAGCGCGGTGATGGCCACCCCGAGCAGGCCACGGTGGCGCAGTGCCCGGAACGGATCGGCCAGCGTGGTGGCCCGTTGCGGACGCGGCGTCTCCGGCAGCAGCACGGCCGTGACCACCAGCGCCACCGCCATCAGCACGGACACCCCGAAGAACGGTCCGCGCCAGGAGATCGACCCCAGCACACCGCCGACCAGTGGGCCCACCGCGATGCCCAGTCCCAGCGCAGCCTCGTACAGGATGATCGCCTGGGCCACCGAGCCGCGAGCCGAGCTGACGATGGTGGCCAGTGCGGTCGCGATGAACAGCGCGTTGCCCAGTCCCCACAGTGCCCGCCAGCCGACGATTCCCATGACGGTGTCCGACATACCGGCCAGCCCGGCCCCGGCGATGATGATCACCAGGCCCAGCAGCAGTGTGCGTTTGGGGCCGATCCGGCTCGACACCACGCCGGTGATCAGCATGGCCATGCCCATCACCGCCATGTAGCTGGTGAACAACAGCGACACCTGTGACGGTGTGGCATTAAGGTTGTCGGCGATCGGTTTGAGGATCGGGTCGACGAGTCCGATGCCCATGAAGGCGACGACGGACGCGAAGGCAACGGCCCAAACAGCCTTGGGTTGGCGCCACATGAGTGGCCCCTCCTCACTATGTCGGTGCGGTCAGTTACGAACGGGGAGAAGCGTCGAGATCGCCGAGGAGGCGGTGCAGGGCACCGACGGCGTCCGACAGAACGGCGCGGTCCTCCTCGGACAGCCGCGCGATACGCGGATCGATCACCGCGGCGCGATCCGCGCGAACCTGAGCCAGGACACGCTGGCCCTGCGGCGTGATGCGGATCCGCACCGCGCGCGCGTCGTCGGGATCGGCCGTGCGGGCCACCAGCCCCGCATCCTCGAGTCGGCGAACCTGGGTGGTCATCGTCGGCTGCGAGCAGTGGTCGAGTTCGGCCAGATCCGAGATCCGGGCCTCGCCCTGGTCGTCGATGGTGCTCAGCAGCC
Source organism: Mycobacterium sp. DL592 (assembly GCF_011694515.1). NCBI lineage: Bacteria > Bacillati > Actinomycetota > Actinomycetes > Mycobacteriales > Mycobacteriaceae > Mycobacterium > Mycobacterium sp. DL592. Next base: position 1,796,185 of record NZ_CP050192.1, read on the forward strand.
GAGCCTGCGCCCACGGCAACGGCAGTCTGATGCGCTGGGTGGCCAGCCGGTTCAACTTGGCGACGACGCTGAGCAGTTCGGAACCCAGGCCAGTGGTCTGTGGCGGCGTCGAACTCATGGGTACATATTTACATAGATTTACTATGTTGTGACGCCAGGTGGGCCGTGGGTTTCCTCACAGACAGGTCGCAACCGGGGCCCGGGCGCGCCGACTGGCAGAATCGGGAGATGACCGCGACGCGACCGGGGGCGCTCCAGGACCCTCCCGACTCCGCGTCGCAGGCACCTGCCAACCGATCGATGACGCCCGTCGAGATGGCGCACGCGTCGGTGATGGCCGCCCTTGCTGCGGCGTTGTCCATCCTGTCGGTGGTGATCCCGTTCGCCGGCGGCCTGTCGCTGCTGGTGACCGTTCCAATGGGTCTGCTGGGCTACCGCTACCGGCTGCGGGTGCTCGTCGCGGCCACCTTCGCCGGCAGCGTCATCGCGTTCCTCATCGGCGGCATCGCCGGTTTCATGGTGGTGCTCAACTGCGCCTACGTGGGCGGACTCACCGGCATCATCAAGCGTCGCAAGCGCGGAACGCCGACGGTGATCGCGGTCTCGGTGGTGGCCGGGGTGATCTCCGGGCTGTTCATCATCGCCGCGCTGACCGTGCTGGCCCGGCTGCGCACCCTGACCTTCGATGCGATGACCGCCAATGTCGACGGCGTGGTGTCGGTGATGTCGCGCTTCGAACCGTTCCGGCCCGCCGCCCAGGACTTCCGAGCATTCTTCGGCACCGCGCTGCAGTACTGGCCGCTGATCATCATGGTGTACGCGATCTTGTCGATCATGGTCGTGACGCTGGTCGGCTGGTGGGCGCTGTCGCGGGTCCTGGAACGGCTGCGCGGCATCCCTGATGTCCACAAGTTGGAGGCCCCGTCCGACTCGGGTCCCGTCGCGCCGGTGCCGGTCCGGCTGGTCGACGCGCGCTTCCGCTACCCGGGCGCCGACCACGACGCACTGCGGCCGCTGTCGATGACTGTCGAGGCCGGTGAGCACGTGGCCATCACCGGTGCCAACGGCTCCGGCAAGACCACCCTCATGCTGCTGCTGTCCGGTCGGCGGCCCACGTCGGGCACCCTGGAGCGCCCGGGCGCGGTCGGACTCGGCCAGGTCGGTGGGACGGCGGTGATCCTGCAGCACCCGGAGAGCCAGGTGCTGGGGACCCGGGTCGCCGACGACATCGTCTGGGGTCTCCCGCCGGGAACGAAGACCGACGTGTCCACCCTGCTCGCCGAGGTCGGGCTGACCGGTATGGAGGAGCGTGACACCGGCGGACTGTCCGGCGGCGAATTGCAGCGCCTGGCGGTGGCGGCCGCGCTGGCCCGTCAGCCCTCGATGCTGATCGCCGACGAGATCACCAGCATGGTCGACCAACAAGGCCGGGAGGGTCTGCTGAGCGTGCTGTCGGGTCTGACCGAACGGCACCGCATGGCGCTGGTGCAGATCACCCATTACGCCAACGAGGCCGACATCGCCGACCGGATCGTCAACCTCAGCGAGTCGCTGGACAACACCACGATGGTCGACAGCGCCGACGCGCCGACCACCACGGCAGCTGCACACGCACCGCGCGGCGGCGCACCGGTGTTGCAGCTGGACAACGTCTGTCACGAATACGCCCAGGGCACACCGTGGGCCAAGTCCGCACTGCGGGATGTGAGCTTCACCGTCCGTGAAGGCGAGGGCCTTCTCATCCACGGCGGTAACGGTTCAGGCAAGTCGACGCTGGCCTGGATCATGGCCGGGCTCATCGCCCCGACCTCCGGTTCGTGCCTGGTGCGCGGCCGGCCCGCCGGTGAGCACGTGGGCGAGGTCGCGATCGCCTTCCAGGCCGCGCGCCTGCAGCTGATGCGCGCCCGCGTCGACCTGGAAGTTGCATCAGCAGCAGGCTTTTCACCTGACGACAAGGCCCGCGTCGCCTCGGCCCTTGCCAACGTCGGCCTCGACGCCTCGCTGGCGCGCCGCCGCATCGACCAGCTGTCCGGCGGGCAGATGCGCCGCGTGGTGCTGGCCGGCCTGCTGGCCCGCTCGCCGCAGGCGCTGATCCTCGATGAACCGCTGGCCGGTCTGGACGCCGCCGCCCAGCGCGGGCTGCTGCGCCTGCTGACCGACCTGCGCCGTAACACCGGGCTGACCGTCGTGGTGATCTCGCACGACTTCGTCGGGCTCGAAGAATTGTGCCCGCAGACATTGCATCTCGACGACGGGGTCCTGGCTGCGGCTCCCACCGCTGCGGGAGGGATGGCATGACGTCCACCCGTCAGCGTCGTCCCGTCGTCCTGCTGCGCCCGACGCCGGGAACCTCGACGATCCACGAACTGTGGGCGGGCACCAAGATCCTTGTCGTCCTGGCGCTGTCGGCCCTGCTCGCGTTCTACCCGGGTTGGGTGCCGATCGCGTTGGTCACCGTCCTGGTCGCCGTCGCCCTCTGGCTGGCCCGGGTGACGTGGGGTGTGTTGCCGACGATCCCGAAGTGGTTGTGGCTGTTGATCCTCCTCGGCGGCGTCACCGCGGCCCTGGCAGGTGGCAGTCCCGAGGTCCACATCGGCCCGATCACCATCGGTCTGCACGGACTGCTGAATTTCCTGCGGCTCACCGCGGTCTCCTTCCTTCTGATCGCACTGGCCGGCTTGGTGTCGTGGACGACGAATGTCGCCGACGTCGCGCCCGCCGTGGCCAAACTGGGCCGCCCGTTCAAGGTGTTCCGAATCCCGGTCGACGACTGGGCGGTGGCATTGTCGTTGGCGCTGCGGTCTTTTCCGATGCTGCTCGACGAGTTCCGGATGATGTATGCCGCGCGGCGGCTTCGGCCCAGCCCCGTGCTGACCAGCCGGCGGGCGCGCCGGCGCCGCTGGTCCATCGAGATCGTCGACCTGCTGGCCGCGGGCATCACCGTGACATTGCGCCGCGCCGACGAGATGGGTGATGCGATCACCGCGCGCGGCGGCACCGGCCAGATCGCCGCGGCACCGTCGGGCCCGCGCCGGGCCGACTGGGTGGCGCTCGCCGTCACCGCCGCGGTGTGTGTCCTGTCGGTCGGGCTCGAGCTGATCGTCCTGGGCTAGCGGTTCGCCGCGTCGTTGGCGGCACGCTGCGCGGTGGCCAGCGTCTCGGCGACCGAGGCTCGGCCCAGGAACATCTCGTCGAAGTAGGGCTTGATCGCCTGGTAGCCGGCGGCGAACCCGGCCCCGCCGGGCGCGGCGATCCGCGGTCCGTCGAGCACCCGGAAGAACGGGGTGACGTCGACGCCCTTGGCCGACCAGTAGTCGAAGTACACCTGCTGGGCCGGCAGCACCGCCGGGATCGCCGCACCGCGCCTGCCGACGTATTCGTTGCCCTCCCGACTGCCCAGCCAGGCCAGCACCTGCCGGACCGCATCGGGGTGCCGGCTGGCCGGATTGCCCGCAGCGGCAATGCCATTGGTGACACTGACCCGTCCCGCCGGCCCGATCGGGAGCATCGCGACACCCCAGCGGAACCGGGCCTGCTCGGCGATCTGGGCCAGGTTGTAGGTCCCGGACTGGAACAGCGCCATCCGCCCGGACAGGAACTGGTTGCGGGAGAAGTCGCCGTTGCCGTTGGTGTCCGACGCCGGCGGTGCGACCCGGTCGGCGTTGATCAGGCCGACGACGTAGCGGAATGCCTCGGTGGCTTGGGGATTGTCGAACGCGAACCGGTCGCCGTCGGCGAACACCCCGCCCGCCGAGCCGATGTAGTTCAGGTAGATGCCCTGTAAATCGTTGGCGGCGTTGTACGCCCACTGGCGGCCGTGGGTGAGGCGCGTGAGCAACGGCCGCAGCGTGTCGACGGCCGGGTCGGGATCCCAGCGCAGGCTGTCCAGCTCGGCGGGATCGACGCCGTCGGCGGCCAGTAGATCGGCGTTGTAGTACAGCGCGATACCCGCATCGGTCAGCTGCGGCACCCCCCACAGTGTGCCGTTGCGGGTGAACTGGGCGACCACCGAGCCATCCCAGTCCGGGCTCGGTGTGACGGCCAGCAGGCGGTTGTTGTCGGCGTATTCGGCGAAGTAGGCGTTGTTGATCCAGAAGATGTCGTCGGCCCCGCCGCCGGCCACGTCGGTGCGCAGGGTGTCGAAGTAGCTCGCGTAGGCGACGACGTTGGTGCGGACCTCGATGTCGGGATGGGTGCGGCTGAATTCGGCGAAGGAGTCGCGGTAGGCGGCGGCCACCTGGGGGTCCCACAGACGCACCGTGACCACGGTCTTGCCGCTGGGTTCGCCGGTCCGCCCCAGCACCCACACGCACGCCGCGAGTACCAGCGCGACGGACAGCAGGGTCGCCAGCATGAGCGTCGATACGCGCGGCCGGCTCACTTGAGACCCGTCACCACGATGGAGCGCACGATGTGTCGCTGGAACGCCAGGAACAGCACCAGCAGGGGGACGATCGCGACGGTCGTCGCGGCCATCACCAGAGTCCACTGCGCGTTGTACTGCGACTGCAGGCCCGCCGTCGCCACCGTCAGCACCCGCCACGTGCCGCCGCTGGTGATGACCAGCGGCCACATGAACGAATTCCATTGACTCACAACAGTGATCAGGGTCAGCGTCGCCAGGATCGGCTTGCTCGCCGGGAGCACCACGTGGACGATCACATCGAGGGTGTTGGCCCCGTCGAGCCGCGCAGCATTGATCAGATCACCCGGGATGGCCCGAAAGTACTCCCGCAGCAGGAAGATCGCGTACGGCGAGCCGAACACGAACGGCAGCACCAGCGCCCAGAAGGTGTTGCGCAAACCGAGTTGGGCCATCATCAGGTACAGCGGGACCACCGTCACCGTCGCGGGAACCATCAGCGTGGCGATGTACACCCAGAACAACGCGTCGCGACCTCTGAACTCCAGCCGGGCGAACGCGAAAGCGGCCAGCACCGAGAACGTCAGCTGGGCCAGCGTGATGATCGCCGTCATCAGCGCGGTGACGGCCAGTGCCCGGCCGAACCCGGCGTCGCCGAGTGCACCGTAGTTGGCCAGCGTCGGCGGGCGCGGAAGCGACAGCGGCGTGCCCGTGGCGAACTGTTCGGCGGAGGTGAACGACGTCAGCAGCCCAAGACCGAAGGGCGCCAGGGTGATCACCGCACCGGCCAGCAGTGCAAGGTAGACCACCGCGTTACGTAACGTCATAGCTGACCCGGCGCCGGAAGTAGAGGTGCTGGACGATCGTCGCGCCGACCAGGATCACGAACAACACCAGAGCCATGACCGCGGCCCGCCCGATCGCCGCCGCGCCGAACGCCTCGGCGTAGATGCGGTGGGCCACCAGGTCGGTGCGCCCGGCAGGCCCGCCGCCGGTGAGCGCGTAGACGGTGTCGAACACCTGCGCGGCGCTCACGATGCCGGTGACCGAGACGAAGAACAGCGTCGGGCGCAGCATCGGCAGCGTCACATGCCAGAACCGCTGCCAGCCGGTTGCGCCGTCCAGACGCGCGGCGGCCTGGATCTGCGGCGGGATCGCCAGGATGCCGGCCAGGAAGAACAGCGTCACATAGCCGACGTTGGTCCACACCGTCACCGCCGAGACCACCGGAAGGGCCAGCCCCGGGTCGGTCAGCCATTCGACGGGCCGGCCCAGCAGTGTGCTGACCGCACCGTCGGTCGGCGCCAGAATCCAATGCCACAGCACCGCCACCGCCAGCGGCGAGCACACCCATGGCAGCACGTAGAGGGTGCGGAACATGCCGCTGCCGGGCAGCTCGCGGGCCAGCAGGGAGGCGGCCACCAACCCGAGGACGATCTGCACGGGGACCACGATCGCGATGAACGCCAGGGTCACCAGCAGCGAGTTGCCGAACCCCGGATCGGTCAGCACCGAACGCCAATTCTGCAGTCCCACATAGCGGATCGGGCCGAGCAGATCCCAGCGGTGAACGCTGAGCCAGACCACCACCAGCATCGGTAGCAGCAGGAAGCAGACCACCCCGAACAGGCTGGGCGCCAGCAGCGCGTAGCCCAGCAGGCCCGAGCGCCGACGACGGATGGTCACGCCAGTCATTAAAGCCGGTGTGCGGGGTCGCCCGTTACGGTGTAGCGGTGAGTTTTCGTGATGTCGACGCCGACTTCGTCGCTCTGCCGCGCCACCAGCTGGCCGACGCCGCGCTGACGGCGGCCCGCGCGGCCGGTGCCAGCTACGCCGACCTGCGAATTCATGCGATCACCACCGAGTTGGTGCAGCTGCGCGACGGTGAGCTGGAGACCGCGGTCACTGACCGCGAGATCGGCCTGGCGGTGCGGGTGATCGTCGACGGCACCTGGGGGTTCGCCTCGCATGCCGAGCTGGCGCCGGAGGTCGCGGCCGAGACGGCGCGGCGGGCGGTGGCGGTGGCCACCACCCTGGCCGCGCTCAATGCCGAACGCATCGAGCTGGCCGCCGAGCCGGTGTACTCCGATGCCAGCTGGGTGTCGACGTACGCGGTCGACCCGTTCACCATCTCGACCGCCGACAAGATCGCCGTGCTGGGGGAGTACTCGGGGCGGCTGTTGGCATCCGACGGCGTCGACCACGTCTCGGCGATGGTGAACACCGTCAAGGAGCAGGTGTTCTACGCCGACACATTCGGGTCGAGCATCACCCAGCAGCGGGTACGGGTGATGCCGATGCTGGAGGCGGTGGCCGTCGACGCCGCCGCGGGCAGCTTCGAGTCGATGCGCACCCTGGCCCCACCCACCGCGCGCGGCTGGGAGGCGGTGGCCGGTGACGAGGTGTGGGACTGGACCTCCGAGCTGGCCGAGCTGCCGACCCTGCTGGCCGAGAAGACCAAGGCGCCCAGCGTGATCGCCGGACCCACCGACCTGGTGATCGACCCCACCAACCTGTGGCTGACGATCCACGAATCCATCGGCCACGCCACCGAATACGACCGGGCCATCGGCTACGAGGCGGCCTATGCCGGGACCTCGTTCGCCACCCCCGACAAGCTGAACACCATGCGTTACGGCTCGCCGGTGATGAACGTGACTGCCGACCGCACCGTCGAATACGGTTTGGCCACAATCGGATACGACGACGAAGGCGTGGCCGCCCAGAGCTGGGATCTGGTGCGCGACGGCATCTTCGTCGGCTACCAACTGGACCGGGTGTTCGCCCCCCGGCTGGGGCAGGCCCGCTCCAACGGGTGCTCGTATGCCGACTCCCCACACCATGTTCCGATCCAGCGGATGGCCAACGTCTCGTTGCAACCGGGCACCGACAATCTGTCCACCGTGGACCTGATCAGCCGGGTGCGCGACGGCATCTACATCGTCGGTGACAAGTCGTGGTCAATCGATATGCAGCGCTACAACTTCCAGTTCACCGGGCAGCGGTTCTTCCGGATCCGGGACGGCAAGCTGGACGGCCAGCTGCGCGACGTGGCGTATCAGGCCACCACGACGGACTTCTGGAACTCGATGGAAGCCGTTGGCGGGCCGCAGACCTGGCGACTGGGCGGGGCGTTCAACTGCGGTAAGGCCCAGCCCGGTCAGGTTGCCGCCGTCAGCCACGGCTGCCCGTCGGCCTTGTTCCGGGGTGTCAATGTGCTCAACACGCGTGAAGAATCGGGCCGCGCATGATCCCCGCACAGCAGGTCGTGGAACTGGCGCTGGCCGCGGCCACGGTGGACGAGACCATCGTCATCGTCACCGACCGCGCCGAGGCCTCGCTGCGCTGGGCCGGGAACTCGATGACCACCAACGGTGTGTCGACCACCCGCTCCACCACGGTGATTTCCATTGTGCGAAAGGGCAATACGTCGCACACCGGGTCGATCCGCACCAGTGACGTCGACCCGGCGGCGATCGGTGCCCTGGTGGCCGCCGCCGAGCAGGCCGCGCACGCTGCGCCCGAAGCCCGCGACAGCGCGGCGCTGTTGTCGGGCACCGGCACTCCCGGCGACTGGAACCATGCGGTGCCGGAGACCGGGGCCGAGGTGTTCGCCGACGTCGCCGAGTCGTTGGCGGGCGGGTTCACCGGTACCGATCGCCTCTACGGCTACGCCCACCACCTCGTCGAGACGACATTCCTGGCCACCTCGACCGGGCTTCGCCGTCGGTTCACCCAGCCCACCGGGACGGTGGAGATCAACGCCAAGCGCGCTCGCGCGAGCGCGTGGGCCGGGGTGAGCACGCCGTGGTTCGCCGATGTCCCGACCGATGCGATGCTCGACGACCTGGCGATGCGGCTGGGCTGGGCTCAGCGCACCGTCGAGTTGCCGGCCGGGCGGTACGAGACGTTGATGCCGCCGTCGACGGTGGCCGACATGATGATCTACCTCGGCTGGTCGATGGACGGCCGCGGCGCCCAGGAGGGACGCACCGCGCTGTCGGCGCCCGGCGGGGGCACCCGGGTGGGGGAGAAGCTCTCCGATCTGCCGCTGACGATGTACTCCGATCCGTTCGCGCCCGGACAGGAATGTGCGCCCTTCGTCGCGGCCACCAGCAGCTCGGAGCGAATCTCGGTGTTCGACAACGGAATCGACATCGGCCGCGTCGACTGGATCCGGGACGGCGCCGTCAACGCGCTGGCCTATCCACGTGCCGCGGCCGCCGAGTTCGGCGTCGCGCCCGCGATGCCCGCGGACAACCTGCTGATGACCGGTGGTTCGGCCGACCTGGCCGACATGGTGGCCGCCACCGAGCGCGGACTACTGCTGACCACACTGTGGTACATCCGTACCGTCGACCCGACGACGCTGCTGCTGACCGGGCTCACCCGCGACGGCGTGTACCTCATCGAGGACGGCGAGGTCACCGCCGCGGTCAACAACTTCCGGTTCAACGAGAGCCCGATGGACCTGCTGCGCCGGGCCAGCGAGGCCGGCGTTCCCGAGGCCACCCTGCCCCGGGAGTGGGGCGACTGGGCCACTCGCGCGGTGATGCCGACCTTGCGAATCCCGGACTTTCACATGTCATCGGTGAGCCAAGCGCAATAATTCAGCTATGACCGACGATGTCGATGCCGAGCTGAACTCCCTCGTCGTGCAGTCCCCGGCGGGCCAGCAACGGCTGGTGGGGTTGATCAGGTCGACGTGCGCGACCGCGCTGCAGCTCACACCGCTGCCCTCGGAGGTCGTCGTCACCCACCCCGAGTCGGACACCGAGAAGGTGGTGGCCGACTTCGCCGAGCAGTTCAGCGTGGACGTCTCCACGGTGTCCGAGGCGCAGCGAGCGGCGCTGACGGGCGCACTAGGGGCTACGACATTCGCCGTGGCGACGCAGATGTTCGTCGCCGACTTCCTGCCGCGGGTACGCACTGCGCTGGAGATCCTGGGTCTTCCGGTGCCGTGGCTGCCCGAGGAGCCGGTGTGGGACGTCCACGTCGACGCTACCGACGTAGTGTTCAACCGGCTGCTGCCCGGAATTGCCAGGCTGCGGGCGCTGGACCCGGTGACCTCCGAAGTGGTGCGGCTACGGGGCGCCGCCCAGCACAACTGCCGGCTGTGCAAGTCGCTCCGCGAAGGTAACGCGCTCGACGCGGGCGGGTCGGAGAGCCTGTACGAGGACATCGAGCACTACGAAGCCTCTGAGCGGCTCAGCGACGCCCACAAGGCGGCGCTGCGGTACGCCGACGCGCTGATCTGGTCACCGGCGCGGATCAGCCCGGCGGTGGCGGCGGGGGTGCGCAAGCATTTCTCCGACGAGCAGGCCCGCGAGCTCACGCTCGATGTCATGCGCAACGCGAGTAACAAGATCGCGGTGGCGCTGGCCGCCGATGCACCGCGGGTCGAGCAGGGCACCGAGCGGTATCTCATCGACGCCGACGGTCAGACACAGTTCGCCTGAGCACCCCGAGGGCGGCGTCGACATCCTCGTCGGTGGTGGCCCAGGAGCAGACGAAGCGCACGGCCGGTGCGTGTGGGTCTGGGACGTGCACGAGGAAGTGTTCCCGGACGGCGTGCAGGGTGTGCGGGTCGAGTTCGACAAAGATCTCGTTGGCGTCGGTGGGGGAGGCCAGCTGCAGCCCGAGGTCGGTCATGCCGGTGGACAGCCGGGCCGCCATGGCATTGGCATGAGCAGCTGCGCGCAGCCAATCGCCGTCGGCAAGCATCGCCTCGAATTGCGCTGACACGTAACGATGTTTGCTTGCCAGCTGACCGATCTGCTTCTGCACGAACTCGATTCCGGCGAAGTGTTCGGGACGGCGTACCAGGATGGCGTCGCCGAACAGCATGCCGCTCTTGGTGCCACCGAGGGTGACGACGTCGGCGTCGCCGACCGCCTCGGCAGGGGTAACGCCCAGGGCGGCAACGGCATTGGCGATGCGTGATCCGTCGACGTGGACCAGCAGGTCGAGTTCGTGGGCGTGGTCGACGAAGGCCGCGATGGTATCGGGCTGCCAGACGCGGCCGTTCTCGGTGGACTGGGTGATGGTGACGATGCGCGGCTGGGAGTGATGGACGTCGCCGCGGCGGGTGATGCGGCGGTCCAGTTCGGCCGGGTCGATGATGCCGTCGGCACTGGGCAGCGGCACCAGGCTCGCGCCGGAGACGCGGACCGGTCCGCCGGCCTCGTCGAGCAGGGAGTGTGCGATATCGCTGCAGAGAATTTCGTGCCAGGGGCGCACCGCCGATGCGAGCGCGACGATGTTGGCCCCGGTGCCGGTGAATGCGAACAGCACGTGCGCGTCCGGTGCGTCGAACGTCTTCTTGATCCGGCCGATGGCGCGCTTGGTGATCGGGTCGGCGCCGTAGGACACGACAGCGCCGTGGTTGGCGGCCACGAGCGCCGCGATGGCCTTGGGGTGGGCCGGGGCGGCGTTGTCGGAGGCGAAGGCGGCGGACGTGTGCGGCACGGCATTCATCGTTACATCCGCATTCGGGGTGAGTGAAAGGCTCGCCCGGATGGACGGCCGCTGGGAGACTGCGGGCATGTCTGACGCGCAGCCTTACAAGACGGACACCACCGCGGGGCTGGCGCCCCTGGCCGAGGAACTGGAGAAGATCGCGGCACTACTGGGGGTGAAGTCGGTGCTGGTGATGCGCTCCGAGCCGGACTCGATGGTGGTGGCCGCCACCGCGGGCGAAGCCACCCAGCACTACACCGTCGGCGCCGCAGGCAAGAAGGCCCTTGGTGACGAGGCGAAGGTGCCGCTGTACTGCGAGCGGGTGGTCGACTCCGACAGCCCGGTGTTCGTCCGCGATTCCCGGGCGGACGCGACGTTCGCGGGCAACGAGGACGAGGTGGAGTTCGGTCTGCACAACTACCTGGGGCTGCCGGTGCATGACGGGTCGGGCGCCGTGGTGGGGACGGTGTGCGTGCTCGACGACTTCGCGCGCGACTACACCGACGACGAGCTGGCCCAGCTTTCGGCGCTGGCCGGCACGGTGGAAGGCATCATCGACAGTGACCGCAGCGCGCTGGGCTGACCAGGGCCTGGTCGCGATTGGACCCCCGGGCATGCGACCATAGGGGCCGCACCGGGGGCGGTAGCTCAGTCGGTTAGAGCCGCGGACTCATAATCCGCTGGTCGCGGGTTCGAGCCCCGCCCGCCCTACTCAGCAGC